>JBBSDC010000237.1:0-4620 GCA_038249705.1 Bacteroidales bacterium
TATTTCTGTTCCTGAGGCTTTGCATGTAGCATAAATGCAAAATAGAGAACACAAAACAGTAATAAACTTTTGATACTAAAAAGATTAGTTCCGGAACTCAAAGATTGGTTTATTCTCAGGAAACAGTTCTGGCAGCTATTCTCTTTAAAATACATTACTATTTTTTATGTAAAAATAAACTATTTAGCATGAATTGATTGCAGGTTATTTATAATACTTATCAATAGTTTTGTACTCATGTTCAAAATAATTGTACTCATGTTCAAAACGTTGTTTTTAAGATCATAATTAGATAAAAAGAACATAAATACAACAGAAAACAAATTTAGTGTATAGGATTCAGATGGCTGGTATGCTAACTTTGGACTGAAATCTAAAGCATCATCTACTTCCTGCCTCTTCCTCTTTCTTGTTTTTTTTCGATAGCAAACACATAAATTTCATTGCATCAATAACCTATATGTTCAGGAACATGAAAATTTTCTACAAAACACACACACCGACTTCTTCCCAGTTACAGCACATTGTTTTGTTTTTACTCCTTATACTACAATGCACTGTTGCATCAGCACAAAAGCCTGCCTCAGATCATGTTGCGGGAGTCGTTTACGACCAGGCAGGAGCAACAATAATAGGTGTAAGCGTGGTTATCGAGGGTACAACACGTGGCACTATTACCGATATTTCGGGTAATTTTAATCTCCAAATCGGTTCAGCGAAAGTAAAACTCACATTTTCCTATATTGGGTTCATTTCGCAAACCGTTGAGGTTACACCGGGATCAACATTAAAAATAACCCTGGTTGAGGAATCCAAACAACTGGAAGGAGTGGTAGTGGTTGGTTATGGAACCCAGCGCAAAAAAGACCTAACCGGAGCCGTTGCTGTTGTTGATATCAAAGAGATGAAAAAAATGCAGCCGCCTACCATTGGCCAGGCATTACAGGGACAGGTTTCAGGGGTTTCGGTGAGCACTTCGGGCGAACCTGGTTCAACTGCTGACATCCGAATCCGTGGTATCGGAAGTTTCTCAAACGTGGGGCCGCTTTATGTAGTGGATGGAATGATTCTTACCGGCGGCCATCCCGAATTTAATGTAAATGATGTGGAATCGATGCAGGTGCTGAAAGATGCATCGGCCACAGCATTATTCGGAGCACGCGGTGCAAACGGTGTTATTATTATCACCACCAAAAAAGGAAAGGAAGGAAAAACACATATTGAGTTGTCGGCTAATTACGGTGTACAGCAAATTGCCAACCGGATCGATATGATGAACAGCCTGGATTTCTTACGTGTAAACCTCCAGGCTTATGAAAATGCAGGAAAGGCATGGCCGGGCGAACCTGATCAGGGCCAGGTTCTGGTTAATACGGATTGGCAGAATGAATTTTTTAAAATCGGGAATACCCAGGACTATAACCTTACCATTTCGGGTGGAAACAAGGATGGGAATTACCTGGTATCAGGAAATGTATATGCACAAAACGGAGTAGTTGAAGGTCCGTGGCACGATCGGTATGCCCTGCGCGTAAATACTGGCATGAAGAAAGGTATTTTTGCGTTTGGCGAAAATGTGCTTTTAACCCGCTCGCAAACCAAACCGATGATTGGATTGCCATTTATCGACCTCTGCCGCATGCCACCGATTATTCCGGTAAGGTACGATGATGGCTCATATGGCATCGGAAGTACCATGTACCAGACGTATGGCACAAATCCAATAGGATTGCAGGAAACACGCGATTTTATACAAAATGGAAATAATATTCTGGGTAATGTTTTTGCCGAAGTTGAAATATGGAAAGATCTGAAATTCAAATCGAATCTAGGTGTCGAATATAATTCGTGGAACGACAGAGAAAAAACAACTTTCGACCAGATACGCTACCTCGATAAGTCGAATTATAAAAACGAGCTTACAGAGCGAAGAGGCGATTTCACTACTTTGATTTTTGAAAACACACTCACCTATAAAAAGGTAATCGGAAAACACTCCTTTGATGCACTTGCCGGATACACCGCACAGCAAACCAACTGGAAACAGATGACCTCTACCGTTCGCAATCTTGTACCTGGTTTCTGGGTTTTATCTCAAGGCAGTACGGCCATGATAATGGATGGAAAAGATTCCGAGAACTCCATGTTGTCGATGCTTGGCCGTGTAAATTATGCTTACGATGATAAATACCTTTTTCAGGGGAATATCCGCCGTGACGGTTCATCAAAGTTTGGGGAGAATTACCGCTACGGGGTTTTCCCTTCAGCTTCATTCGGATGGCGCATCAGCCAGGAAAATTTCTTCGGAAATGCGAAAAAATATATCAACGACCTGAAACTGCGTGCCAGTTACGGAACACTTGGCGACCAGCAGGCTCTAAGCGATTATGCCTATTCTAGCACTATTAGTGTAGGTGAAGGCGGAATTTTTGGCCCTGACCAGATACTTAATGTAGGATCTATCCAGAAAGGAATCGCGAATCCAAATCTGCGTTGGGAATCGAAAACTACTCTGAATCTTGGTTTTGATTTTGCTGCTCTCGGAAGCAAACTTTATGGTTCGGTTGAGTATTTTTCGGCCGACTCAAAAGATCTCCTAGTCCAACTAGAGGGTCCTTCGGCCGATGGAACAGACATTAGAGTCTGGACGAATTTCGGAAAAGTAAATAACAAAGGTGTGGAGGCTTCATTGGGATACAGGGAACAATCTGAAGCATTCAAGTATAATGTTTCAGTGAATTTTAGTACCCTTAAAAATATTGTACAGGAACTTGGGTCAAGCTATCGCGAAGAGGGCATTAATGGGGTGAACCACTCGGAAGAAGGCCGTTCGGTTGGTGATTTCTATGTGGTTCGCACCGATGGCATTTTCCAAAGCTGGGACGAGATATATGCACACAGCAAAATCAACATCAATTCAACAACAGGCGACACGGTTGCAAATATGATTCAGCCAACTGCCAAACCCGGTGACATAAGATATAAAGATAGTAACCAGGATGGCAAAATTGATAAAAACGACCGGGAGTTTGTCGGCAGCCCCTTCCCTCGTTTCGAACTTGGCCTGCAATTTTCATGCGATTACAAAAACTTCGACTTGTCGTTGTTTATCACCGGAGTGTTCGGCAATATGATTTACAACAATACAAAATTCTGGCTCGAACGTATGGACGAAACCACCAATTTGCCGGCAAACCTGGTTCCCTGGACCGAAGAAAATCATTCAACTACCACACCTCGCGCTGTAATGGGTCCTAATCAGAATATATTAGGCTATTCGGATCGTTGGATGGAAAAAGGCGACTATGTGAGGATTAAAAACCTGCAAATCGGGTATAATGTCCCTAAGTCTATTTTAAAAACCAAAGTAGTGGAAAGCTTCCGCTTTTTTGCCGGTGTTCAGAACTTATTGACTTTTACCAAATACTCCGGTTACGATCCTGAAATTTCGGGGGGTGATATTTTCGGGAAAGGTAACGATGACGGACACTTCCCGCCCGTAAGAAGCTTTAATGGCGGAATACAGGTTTCATTTTAAGACACAAGGTTTCAATAACAACCCTAAAAATAAGGTATATGAAATACATATTTATACTAACTGCAATATGCACAGTTTTGGTTCTTAGCTCCTGTAAAAAGGACTTTCTGGACAAAACCAATCCGAATGAAATGTCAACAACGAATTTCTGGAAAACAGGCGATGACCTTCAGAAAGGTATTGATGCTGCGTATCGTCCCTTACGTTTTAATGGCGTTTATTCACGTTGGCTACACATTGTTTATATTTCGCGTTCGGATGAAGGATACAGCGAATCTCCCAATCCGTATTTTCAATCCTATTCAAACTTCCTGGTTAAAAACTATAACGACGATGCGGCCGAAGCGGTTCAGTTTACCTGACTTGATTTATACAAGGGGATTTTCTGGGCTAACCAGGTAATCGACAACAGTGCAAATATCAGTATGGACGAAGATTTGAAAAAGCGCATACAGGGCGAAGCTTATTTCCTGCGCGGTTTGCACTTCTTTAACATAGCCGGCGTGTATGGTCGCGGACCACTTAAACTCACTGCTTTCGCCGGAGAGTCAGCTCCTGTTATTGCCGAGCAGCCGCAACTTTACGAGCAGGCGCGCAAGGACTTTGACGAATCGATTAAACGTTTGCCGGCTTCATATAGCGAATCCAAAAATCTGGGTCGTATTACCGAAGGGGCCGCACGTGGAATGCGAATAAAAGTACTTATGCAGGAACGTAACTGGACCGAAGCTGAAGCTGAATGCCGCACGCTTTTTGCCCTCAAAAATGGTGGACAACCGCTATATTCGTTGGTTAACAATTATAAGGATAATTTCTCACAGGCAGGCGACAATAATTCCGAATCGGTATTTGAAGTGCAGTATGCTCCCGGATTACAGGCTGGTCAGGAAGTAGGTTGTAACCGTGCTAAATTTATGGGCATACCTGCTGATGGTCTTTCATGGGCCGATGCTTTCCCACGGAAATCATTGTACAATGAGTTTTTATTGGAAAAAACCGTGGCAAATCAACCTGATCCGCGTTTAAAATCAACTCTTGCCTATTACGATGCAGCCAACCCGAATGAAGCATTCTATGGTAAA
>JBBSDC010000238.1:0-4590 GCA_038249705.1 Bacteroidales bacterium
ATGGGTGAAACCCATGGTTCATCAATACACAAATCCGATCCCAACCCCGCAAGGGGTTGAATAACTGAGATATACACTATCAAATCTTACTAACAACAGGTTCGTAACAGCTCATAATGACCGGACATGAATTATGTATATATAGATTTATCATTCAATCCCTTCGGGATTGGAGGAGTAGATAGTAAACTTTTTTTGTAATAAAGCTACCATTCCAATATCTTTGTGTATATAATCCTGATAATCCAGTAAATATGAGCACTTATACGCAAATTCTCTATCAGATTGTTTTCAGCACTTATAACAGGGAACAAACTCTTTTAAAACCCAACAGAGAAGAACTCTACAAATACATTTGGGGTATTATAAAAAATAAAAATTGCCATTTATATCAAATCGGGGGTATATCGGATCATCTGCACATTGTAACACATTTACATCCGACAGTAGCGCTGGCATCTTTAGTTAAAGACATCAAAATAGCAAGCTCTGAACATATTAAGGCAATGGATTTATTCCCTTTGTTCGATGGCTGGCAAAGTGGTTATGGCGCCTTTACTTATGCTTTCAAAGATAAAGATCGATTGATAGCTTATGTAAAAAATCAGGAGAAACATCACAAAACCGATTCTTACAAAGAGGAATTTATCAAACTTTTAAATGAACATGAAATTGAATTTGACGAAAAATACTTTTTATAAGCAAATGTCTCATTTAATCAAATGATTCCGACGTAAAAGATAACCGACAAATTCGATGCTTTTATGCATTTACTATTTCAAACTCTGCTTGATAATTTCCGAAAGGTGTTTGTTACCTCAGATCGAAATGCTCTTTAAACGCACTATATCCGCAATATTAATTAACCCAATTTTCATCAGAAAGAATTGATAAACTGAATCTTGTGTTTGTCAAATGTGAATCTTCAACAAAACAGATTTGTTAAATCTTTGCTAAATAGGCTAAAAGAGATTGTTTTGCATTAAATCTAATTAGTAATATTTGCGTTAACCCGCCATATATTCTCCGTTCAATTCCTCATCCGATTTAGTAAAGGAATACTGATAATCCATCGGAATAATATCAATGTATTCCTGAACGCTGCCGCCTGAAAAACAAATATCGATAATTTCCTTACCTGTTTTTGATAAAGGTGCTTTGTTGTATTTTGCCAATTCCTTTTTAAAGAAATCCAGCAGAATCAATGCACCTGCATCATACCCATCCTCACCAACTTCAGGCTGTTTATATACTTTCAGGAAACGTGAAGGGATTTTAGCGCCTTCGATAGTAATATAATTGAGTTCATAACCCAATAAGGGCGAGCGAGCCGGCTGATACTGATCGGAACGCAGTTTTGCATTTCCGCGGCGGGTAAGGTATTCGCGCATAAAAAGCTGCGGCTTAAAACCTACTTTCCATACTCCGATATGCTGATTGGGGGTGAGTGTATAGCGTGTACGGGGCGTATTTATAATCTGGTCGAGAAGCATATTGGCGTGAGGAATCAGTTCGCCGGTTGCAAAAGGCCAGTATGAGCCCACACCTTCGCTTTCCATGTTACCGCTGCTGATGATACTCGGATTAGCAAACCCACGCGGAGCCACCAGCCTCCACAACCAAGCCAATGCAGGTGGAAGAACATGAAAAATACCAATGATGCCATATGAAGGATTTTCTCTTGATGACGGCGGTGTGCGCACTCCGAAACTGCGTACATCAACAGAAACCTGTCCATTCACAATACCGGGAACAATTTCGCGCGGAACAACAATTCGGGGATTAGCACATTTTATGCCGGGAGCATCCTCAACATGATCCCATATGAGGGCTGTACATTCCGGTTTCGACTCGATATTAAGGAATAGAAGCGGTTTTTTAACTTTTATCGAAAGTTTTTCGAGGAAAGGATCATCTCCATAATCTTTAACGCCATCAACACGGATAAACCATGCATTTTCACCATCGAGGATGGATAGTTTTCCGTTGTTTTTTTGTAACGAAGGATGACAAAGCGCCATATCATCAGCCACAGGACTAAACGTACAAAACAAAGGAATTGAAATCTGGCGTTTTTCCCCCGAAATCATATTCTCCCCTATTAGTACCTGGCCTTCCTGCTCGCGCACAATATGCCCGAGCATTTCGCTCTTGCCTCCACCACTGGCACCTTCGTGCATAAAGGTAGTAATATTATCATACGGACTCGAAACCTGAACGGCTGAGCAATGCGCTGTGATCCAGCCTTCTTTCTCGCCTTTATCAAGCAATACACCGTATAATCCTTTCTTTGCACTTGGCCCAGGATACAGATTATAAGCATATACTTCGTGAATTTTTTCGGTCCGGTTGTGCACAACAACCTGTTTCCCGTTAAAATGTGTATGGCGGAAAGTTGGCGCCACATACAGAATACTTTCAATCTGGAAACCCGCAGGTAATTCATCAACTGAAAGCATTTTTTGAAGCATAGCCAGTCCGAGCGAGAAAAAAGCAGCATTTGCAGGTACTATTGCAATACCGCCAGATCCAATACCATCGCGGCCGGCGAAAAAGAAAAATACAGACAAATCCTGCTGCTTCAACCAATCGAAAGTTTCCGCTTTCAAATCGGGGAACGGATATCCGAATTTATCGGCAAAACGGACTTTATCAGTTGGTTTTTCATCGGCAATAGCCATTGTGTCAGGATCGCGACGACGCATATACGGATCGGTAAAATTGGCCGAAACTCCGTTTTTAACCTTATGAATTATAGCTTCGGTATAAATTCCCTTGCCGGGAATGTCGTAATTTACCTCAAACGTTGTATTTCCGGACGAACCAAGGGATGCTTCCATCAATTCGGTAGCATTATTAAATAAGGTATAATTCCTGCATTCGGTTAATAAGGTGTATACATCTGAGGGTAAATCTATTCCTTTTTCAGTGAGTTTATTTATCAGTTCTTTCATTAAATTTTCGTTTCAAATTATCATTCTACTTTTCGCTGCAAAGATAGTTACTATTTTTTTGATGCTTCGGGAATACCCGAAAGCAATCAAAAACCACAACACAGTAGCTTGATTAAAAAGGACTTATGCTTCAACTATTTAAAAATATTTAATTTATCCTGATTGGATGTACCGCATAGGAATGATGGTTACTTCCTTAGAATCAATTCGTTCAAAAAATTATGAATTCCGATTTCGATAAATAATTAAAAATTATTTTTTTGAATACTTTTCACAGTAAACCATATGGTCATTCACCATTCCGGCGGCTTGCATAAACGCATAGCAAATGGTTGATCCTACAAACTTAAACCCTCTCTTAATCAAATCTTTACTCATGGCATCGGATTCGGCCGATGTTGCCGGAATTTGTTTCAAATCACTCCATTTATTGTAAATGGTAGTGTCAGCTGTAAACTGCCAGATGTATTTATTAAAAGTTACGAATTCTTCCTGAACTTTCAGAAACGCCATTGCATTGGTAACTGTCGACCTGATTTTTAGCTGGTTGCGGATAATTCGGGTATCCTGTATCAGTTGCTGGATTTTTTCTTCAGTGTATTCTGCGATTTTTGCCGAATCGAAATTATCAAAAGCTGCCCGGAAGCCTTCTCGGCGGTGTAAAATCGTCTTCCAGCTCAACCCTGCCTGAAAAGCATCCAAAATCATAAACTCAAATAATTTGCGATCATCATGAACAGGAACGCCCCATTCGTTATCGTGGTATGCTATCATCAAATGATCGTTTCCTGGCCAGTGGCAAGTGTTGGGGAGTTCCATATGTTTTTAAGTTTGATTGTTTTTCCGGAGTTCAAGGGTTCAATGCTGCGCGTTTAAAGGTTCAATTCTGCGTTCAAAATTCGTGCAGTCGTGAAGTCGTGCATTCGTGCAGTCGTCCAGTCGTGCAGTCGTGCAGTCGTGAAGTCGTGCAGTCGTCCAGTCGTGCAGTCGTGCATTCGTGCATTCGTCCAGTCGTGCATTCGTGCATTCGTGCATTCGTGCATTCGTCCAGTCGTGCAGTCGTGCATTCGTGAAGTCGTGCATTCGTCCAGTCGTGCAGTCGCACAGTCGTCATACAGTTGTGCTAATGTTCAACGTTCAAGCTTAGGCAAGTCATGCGTTTTCAATCTCTATTTTAAAACTGCTGAGTTCATCTGGTTTTAAGATGCCTTTCTCTGTAATAAAACCGGTGATATATCGAGCCGGTGTTACATCAAATGCGGGATTGAGCGCATGCGAACCGGGCGAAGCCATACGTATAGTACGCATTACTCCTTCTGAATCTGGCCCTGTATATGACAGTACTTCATCTTCGCTGCGCTCCTCGATGGGAATTTTAGTTCCGTTAGAAAGTGAAAAATCAATAGTTGAAAACGGAACTGCCACATAAAACGGGATTCCAAACTCCTTTGCCACAATAGCTTTCTCAAACGTTCCGATTTTGTTGGCAGTGTCACCATTGGCAGCAATGCGATCAGCACCAACGATCACAAAATCAATCATTCCGCGACTCATCAGGTGTGCACCGGCATTATCGGGAACTATTTTATGCGGAATGCCTTCGTTTTGCAATTCCCAGGCAGTAAGCCTTGCACCC
>JBBSDC010000239.1:0-4575 GCA_038249705.1 Bacteroidales bacterium
TTGTTTTATACCGTAATTTTTGTAGAGACGCGATATTCGCGTCTCTGAAAATCGGTATCGACCCGATAAAATTAGAATATACGCGAACATCGCGTATAAATTTGTTTTATACCGTAATCTGTTAAGAGACGCGAACATCGCGTATAAATTTGTTTTATATCGCAATCCGTTAAGAGACGCGAACATCGCGTATAAATTTGTTTTATACCGTAATCTGTTAAGAGACGCGAACATCGCGCCTAAATTTGTTTTATATCGTAATCTGTTAAGAGACGCGAACATCGCGTCTCTACGGATTACGTATAAAATTAAAACCTGCCCTTTCTGCGTTTCCTTTCCTGTTCTATCAATGATAATTCCCGCCCTGTTTGGCCTGCAATGGATGTATTTTCCTCAGCCCGGCGAAGCAGATAAGGTAAAATATTGCGAACCGGTCCGTAAGGAATATATTTGGTAACATTATAACCCGCATCGGCCAGGTTAAAGCTGATATGATCGCTCATACCGTAAAGCTGCGAAAACCAAATCTGGCTATGGTTTCGGGGCAGACCGAGTTTTTCCATTAATTCAGTGAGCAGGCGGTTGCTATCCTCGTTGTGTGAACCATTAAAAACCGAAATCGTTTCGAGATGCGCAACTGCAAATGCAATTCCTTCATCGTAGTTTCGGTCGGTAGCAGCTTTATCAGGCTGAATAGGCGAAGGATATCCTTTTTCATCTGCACGTTTGCGCTCTTTTTCCATGTACGCGCCACGAACGAATTTTATCCCCAGGAAGTAATTTCCTTCTTCAGCTTTTTTAAGTGATTGTTTCAAAAACTCCAGCCTGTCAAGGCGATACATTTGCAATGTGTTGTAAACAATCGCTTTTTGTTTATTGTATTTCTCCATCATTTCGGTAACAGCCTGATCAACAAATGGCTGATACCAGGAGTCTTCGGCATCTATCATGATAGGAATATCATTCTCATACGCCGTTTTACACAGTTTCTCAACGCTATCCTTAAAAAACTTAATTTCTTCAGCAGTTTTACTGTCAACAGGCTTGTTTTCCGAAGCTAAGGTGAGTGTTTGCTGCGAGGCAAAAGCAGTAGGTTTGAAAACTGAAAAAGGAATATCAGGATGTTTACCAGCATTTACAACCGAACGCAAGGTTTCGTTTAAAGTCCGCTGCATGGATGCTATGTCTTTTCCTCCTTCAACCGAATAATCGAGGATGGATTTAACATTGAATTTGCTGAGCAACTGAACTGTCTTTTCGCATTCTTCGAGGGTTTCGCCTCCCACAAAGTGCTTATATAAAGTAGGTTTTATTGCCCATGCGATAGGCAAATGAAGATTCAACGCGAAATAAGTCAGCGATTTGCCTGCCTTCACCAATCCGGGATTGGCTATGGTGCTAAACAACATATGTCCCCGCGAAAGGTCGGAATTGCTTTTATAGCGGAATGCGATTTCGGTGTTATCAAATGAAAGCATAATGAGTTTTTTAGAATTGCAAATGTATAAACCTTTTCACATGCCGGACATTCTGTACAATAATTAGAAAAAAATATTACGAAATTGTTCTTACAGCCTGATTTTCAAAATAATTCGCATTATTAATGAATGATTAAATCCACTAAGCACCTCTAAACAAAAGTGAAGATGAGATTAATATGCAAAGAAATAATTTAACTTTGCCGGAATCAGATTATGGCGTTAACGTGGATCACAATGATTATTTGACATCGGATTCGGTACAATTAAAAGTGGGAAATTGTAGATTATTTTCAGTTCTGTTTAAGCGAAGTTCGAATTTTTAAAAATAAATACTTTTGCTAACCTAAAAGCCAAATTGAGAAGAATGTCAATTGTTAGGGAGGAATAAAAACACTGATTTTTTGTTTTTAAAGGTCAGTTTTTAAAAAAGTAGAAGCATAAGGCTAAATACTTGAAATTAAAGTAATTGTATCAGCATGAACACAGCAACTTCAATATATACAGGGATACTAGGTTGGTCAAAATTACAGGACATCATACTGCTTTACAAACAGTCAGCGATTTACATATTGGTTGACGAAAACACCCGTAACTACTGTTTGCCTTGGTTGCTTGATAAATGCCCGGGTCTGATGGATGCCGTAGTAATTGAACTTCAGGGCGGGGAGGCAAACAAAACGGTTGCCGGAGCCGAAAAAATATGGCGAAACCTGATTGCCGGAAAGGCTGTTCGCAGTTCGTTGCTTTTATGCCTTGGCGGAGGTGTAATTACTGATATAGGCGGATTTGCAGCCGCAACATTCAAGCGTGGAATGGATTTTATTCATATACCCACTACGTTGTTAGCCATGGTTGATGCTTCAATCGGTGGTAAAACAGGCGTGAATCTTGATTCAATCAAAAACCAGATTGGTGTTTTTGCTTTACCTAAAGCTGTATTTATTTTTACTGAATTCCTTAAAACTTTACCCGAACGGCAGCGCTTATCAGGGTATGCCGAAATGCTGAAACATGCTGTGATCGACAGCGATAGCCATTTCGAAAAGCTGCTGTTGCTCAACTCACCTGAGAAAGTTTGTAACGAAAAAAATGTACTTGAATCGGTGCATGTAAAAACCGAAATTATCAACAACGACATTACTGAAACCGGTATGCGCAAAGTGCTGAATTTTGGACATACCATTGGTCATGCTGTTGAAACGTATTCGCAAAAACACGATGCCGATCCGCTTTTACATGGCGAAGCTATTGCAATGGGGCTTATCTGCGAAAGCTTTATTTCGATGAGGCTATTGGATTTTAGCCAGGACGATCTAAAAAAAATGGCAAGTCTGGTAAGCTGGCATTTTCCGCATTACCGGTTAAAACCAAAAGCTGCTGACGAGCTTATTACCATCATGATGCACGATAAAAAAAATCCGGAAAGTTCAAAAATCAATTTCTCGCTTCTGCGAAAAACAGGCGATCCTATTTACGATCAATATCCCGGCGAAAAACTCATCCGCGAAAGCCTGCATTTTTATGTGAACCTGGAGGTTGGTTTTTTTGTGTAGAGACGCGATTCTCGCGTCTCTGCGCACAAAAAAATCCAATTTAAAATCCCTTTTATTAATACCATCCCTATTCGTTAAATTTGCACATCACATTCACATTATAATTTCCTGAATGCACCGGATCGCAGCTCTACATTCTTCCATCAATTGCCAGGTAGCTTTGCCGCTGAGTAAAAGCATTATCAACAGGTTACTGGTTATCAATCATCTTTCGGAAGGGGCGGAATATATCGGATTAAGTGCTGAGGCTGAGGATATCAGGATATTAGAGCATTTACTACCAGCGATTATAGCGGAAAAAAGAAATACAGATTCAGTTCATGAAATTAATGCCGGAAACGCAGGTACAGTGATGCGTTTTTTATCGGCAGTGCTTTCAATAACTCCCGGCAAATGGCTGCTAACCGGCACTGAGCGGATGCAAAAGCGACCCATAAAACCACTAACCGATGCGTTGCAACAGCTTGGAGCAGAAATTTCTTTTGCCGGTACAAACGGTTTTCCACCGGCTTACATAACTGGAAATCCACATTTGAAAGGTGGCACAGTTAACGTGGATACATCAATCAGCAGTCAGTATATCAGTGCGTTAATGATGATAGCGCCTGTGCTTCAAGACGGCCTGAATATTCAACTGCAAGGTGAAATTACGTCGGGTGCTTACATTCGGATGACAAAATCGCTGATGCAAAAGGCTGGTATTCAGGTCGAATTCAATAAAAATACGATCCGTATCCCGCAAGGGGAATATCAAAAAATTGATTTTGATGATTTATCTGAACCCGACTGGAGTGCGGCTGCTTTTTGGTTTGAGATAGTCGCTTTATCCAAACATGCAGAAATACTTTTAAGCGGATTGAAGTTTAACAGTGTGCAGGGTGATAAGGTTTTAACTGAAATATATGAAAATTTTGGTGTTACATCGCAATTTACAGATGAAGGATTGCGGCTCACAAAATCAGTAAATGAAATTGCAACGGAATTTAATTATGATTTTACCGAATGCCCCGATCTGGCGCAGGCAGTAATTGTTACCTGTGCTGCTTTGGGTATAAAAGGGCGTTTCGCGGGACTTAAAACTTTGCGTATCAAGGAAACTGACCGGATTATAGCGCTGAAAAATGAATTATCCAAACTTGGTTATAGTAATGAAGTAGTTGGTAATGATATCCTTTTGCACGGAGAAATTAATGTATTACAATCTGATCCTGAAAATGTAATTATTAAAAGTTATGATGATCACCGTATGGCGATGGCCCTTGCGCCACTGGCTTTGCTCCGCGGTGATATTTGCATTGACGATCCAGAAGTCGTTAAAAAATCGTACCCCGGTTTTTGGAAAGATCTGGAAATGGCTGGCTTGGTGATACATGATGTTATTTAATGACGTTATTTTTTGTGTTTTTTAGTAAAGAAAACCACTAAGGCACTAAGTTCACAAAGAGGCACTAAGAGTGAAATCCCATATAAAATCTCCAACTGAAATCTCAACATTATTTCTCCGTGCTCCTCCGTGTCCTCAGTGCCTCCGTGGT
The DNA here is from genome assembly GCA_038249705.1 of Bacteroidales bacterium. GTDB lineage: Bacteria > Bacteroidota > Bacteroidia > Bacteroidales > UBA4417 > UBA4417. Next base: position 4,570 of record JBBSDC010000239.1, read on the forward strand.
TAAAAA
>JBBSDC010000240.1:0-4549 GCA_038249705.1 Bacteroidales bacterium
CCGTTTACGCCTGATGTGAAATAAGGAAGAAATTTCTTAATCCCGTGAAATAACTGATTAGTGGCTTTGTAGTGACAGCCGACTCCTATAATAACCGACGGATTAACAATAACCGCATTTAGGCCTTCTTCTATTCCACGCCATACTTCACGTTCGCCACCGTATTTACTTATAGCATATCCGCTGTTGCTTCGCGAAGTCTTCCATTTTGCATTTTCATTAATCAGTTCACCTTTTTCGGCTTGCCCGAGGGCTGCTATCGAACTGACATGACACAATTTCTTCACACCACTTTCGAGGCAGGCATTTATTACATTGGCAGTTCCTTCGATGTTAACATCGAGCATGGTTTTTAAATCGCGCGGATTAAAGGAAATCATTGCGGCACAGTGATATACCTGATCAACACCTTGCATGGCTTGTTGAAGCGAGTACGGATCAAGTATATCACCTTCGACCCATTCAACCTGATCAATAAGATGTTGTTCGTCTTCCGCTGAAACACAATTTAAAAGGGTTCGTGTGTCGTAGGATTTTTTTCCGGCGCGCAGCAACGCCCTCACCTTATGGCCTTTACGGGTAAGCTCATACAAAAGATAGGTTCCTACTAAGCCTGTTCCGCCGGTTACAAGTATCATGCTGCAAAACTATGAATTTTTTAATCTCATCATACTCTGGCAATAAACTGACTTGATTTTTCGCTTCCCCTCAGTATCTTTGTTATGAATTTATTTTGTTTATGAAAAAACTACTCTTCCTCTCGGTATTTTGCATGGTATTGATTTTAGCTAATGTTCAGGCACAGTCAGGTAAAATTGAATATCAGCCCGATTGGGAATCGTTGAACTCCCGTCCTTATCCGCAGTGGTTCCGCGATGCCAAACTGGGTATTTTCATTCATTGGAGCCTGAGTTCCGTTCCAGCCTGGAGTGGTAAGGAACAGTATGGCGAATGGTTTCTGCGCGGACTTATGGTTGGTGATACTGCCCGGATTAACTTTCAGAAACGCGTTTTTGGCGAAAATTTTACTTACAACGACTACGCACCGCTTTTTAAAGGCGAACTTTTTGATGCCGCTGAATGGGCCGATTTGTTTGCCCGTGCCGGTGCCCGTTATGTTTTACTTGTGTCGAAACATCACGATGGATATTGCCTCTGGCCAAGTAAATACGCTCCGGGATGGAATACAGTGGATGTTGGCCCGCACCGCGATATTGTAGGTGAACTTTCAAAAGCCGTGAGGGAGAAAGGCTTGAAAATGGGGCTGTATTATTCGTTACCCGAATGGAACAATAAACTTTACCGCTGGGGAACCGATAAGCCCGAAATGGTTACCCGCTATGTTGACGAACATATGATTCCGCAGTTTAAAGAACTGATTTCCACATATAAACCCAGCCTTGTTTTTTCCGATGGCGAATGGGATTACCCTGCCACCACCTGGCATTCGGCTGAATTAATAGCATGGTATTATAATCTGGTTGGCGACGAAGCCATTGTAAACGACCGTTGGGGCAGCGGTTCCGATTACGGATACAAAACTCCCGAATACAGCTCGGGACTTATCATGAGCGAGCGTCCGTGGGCCGAAGTGCGCGGGTTGGGCCGTTCGTTCGGGCTTAACCGCAACGAAGCGCTCGAAGCTTATATGACTCCGCAGGAACTGGTACACTTTTTTGTTAAAGCAGTGGCAAACGGCGGAGGTATTACCATTAATGTGGGTCCGTTTGCCGATGGACAGATTCCTTTACTACAGCAGGAACGCCTGCTGCAATTGGGTGCATGGCTCAAAGTGAATGGCGAAGCTATTTATGGCTCAACCATGTACGCTAAAGCAACGGAAGAAAAAGAGGTTAAGTTTACACGGATTGATCCGGAAATTAATTTCGACTGGGTGCGCAATTCGCCAGGCAAACCTGTTACAGAAGATAATTTTACCGCTACCTGGACAGGCTATATCCAACCCCGTTTTACTGACGAATATCTGTTTGAAGCTCAGGCTGATGATGGCATAAAAGTTTGGATTGACGAAGTTTTGGTTATTGACAAATGGAATGCCGCTTCCACCGGGACCCAAAGCAATGTGATGGAAGCTGGCAAAAGCCCTGCAAAAGAAGGATACATAAAACTCGAAGCTGGCAAAAAGCACCTGATAAAAGTGGAGTATTTCGAAACCCGGCAAAATGCGCATGCCTATCTTTGGTGGTCGTCAGCAAATCAGTCGAAAGAAATTGTCCCTGTAAGTTGTTTGTTTGCCAATTTGCAGTCAGCGCAAGGCAACGGATTGTATGCCGTTTATAAATCGAAGGCAACACGCCTGAGCTACACCGCGAATAATGGTAATATTTATGCTATCTCCTTAGAATGGCCTGCTGACAACAAGCTTATACTGAACATGAAAATGCCATCGGCAGGAACTAAAGTTACTTTACTCGGACGCCCTGGAATTCTACCGTGGAAATACGAAAACGGCAAAGTGATTGTTGATCTTAGTCCGGTGAAAATTGCCGAATTACCTTGTGAGTGGGCCTGGGTTTTCAAAGTTGGAAAGTGAGTATTTTCACTCGATAATTATATTGATTTTTCAAGAATAAACGCCCGCATAATACTGATATAGAACTTATTATACACTATACAAAGTAGTATATTACAAAATAGTATATTACAAAGTGGTATATTACGAATTTCAGTGTACTTTTGTATAAATGAATAAGCTATGAAGAGCAAATTTGAATTTGGAAAAGTTATTTCCGGCGAATCTTTCATTGACCGCGACATTGAACGCAGACGTCTGAAAGCAAATATTGAATCGGCGGTAAATACTATACTTATTTCACCACGCCGTTGGGGGAAAACATCATTAGTTTCGAAAATTGCACTAGAAAACACAAACAAGAAAACTGTATTTTGCTTTTTGGATCTTTTCAATATCCGAACTGAGGATGAATTCTATCAGAAATTAGCTGTTCAAATAATTAAGTCAACATCAACCAGGTGGGAAGAATGGATTGAAACGGGCCAGAAATTTATTAAAAATCTGATTCCTCGTTTCAGCTTAGGCGATGACCCTATGCATGATTTTAATATTTCATTCGACATCAGATCCCTTAAACAGTCGCCGGAGGAAATCCTTGAACTTCCCGAAAAAATTGCACTTGATAAAAACATCAGGGTTGTTGTTTGCATTGATGAATTCCAGAATATCTCATTCTTCGATCAGCCCGTGGTATTTCAAAAACAATTAAGATCCTACTGGCAACATCACAAGCAAGCCTGTTATATAATTTATGGAAGTAAAAGGCATATGATGACGGAATTGTTTCAAAGTCCCACAATGCCTTTTTACCGTTTTGGAGACTTAATGATGCTTACTAAAATTGAAAAAGAATACTGGGTGCCCTTTATAGTTGAAAGTTTTCAGGCGACAGGAAAAACAATTTCCGAAGATAATGCAGCTCTTATTCCGGCAATGATGGAAAACCACCCTTATTATGTGCAATTTTTTTCCTATCAATGCTGGAATCATACTGAAACGGAATGTTCTTCAGATACTATTAACCAGGCCTGTGAGGATATGCTGAACCAGCAAGCCATACTTTATCAAAGGGAGGCTGATTCCCTGACAAACTACCAGCTGAATTACCTCAAAGCAGTTGCTGATGGCGAAAAAAATCTGAGCGCATTTGAAGTGGTAAAGAAATACAAACTAGGCACTCCCGGTAATATTAAAAAAATGCAGGTTTCCCTCGAAAACAAAGAAATTATTGAAGTTTCAGGTAAGACGATTGAAATAAGCGATCCACTTTTTAAAATGTGGATACAGAAATACTTTTTGTAACAAGCAGTTTTTCGAATCACTTTTGGTGCCGCAACCATGCCAATCAATTGTTTTGCTAACTTTGCACCCAAATACTGATTTTATGAATTTTGTTGACGAACTGCGCTGGCGCGGCATGATACACGATGTAATGCCCGGCACCGCTGAGCAGCTTGAAAAAGAAATGACCACCGCTTACGTTGGTATTGACCCTACTGCCGACTCACTGCATATCGGACACCTGGTATCCATTATGATGCTGAAACACCTGCAACTTGGCGGACATAAACCGCTTGCTTTGGTTGGCGGCGCGACCGGAATGATCGGCGATCCGTCAGGTAAAAGTGAAGAACGCAATCTGCTTAGCGAAGAACTTCTGCGACATAATCAGGAATGCATCAAAGAGCAATTGTTGAAATTCCTTGATTTTGATCCATCAAAACCAAACCATGCCGAAATAGTAAATAACTACGACTGGATGAAGGAATTCTCCTTCCTCGATTTCCTTCGTGATGTTGGCAAACACCTCACCGTCAATTATATGATGGCCAAGGATTCGGTAAAAAAACGCCTCGAAACCGGCATTTCGTTTACTGAGTTTACCTACCAACTGGTTCAGGGATACGATTTCCTGCATCTTTACGATACCAAAAACTGTAAGCTACAAATGGGCGGCAGCGATCAGTGGGGAAATATTACCACCGGCACTGAGCTTATACGTCGCAAATCAGG
>JBBSDC010000241.1:0-4547 GCA_038249705.1 Bacteroidales bacterium
ATCAGCAGGCACAGGAATACAGAAAACAGGGAGCAGTATATTACAGACAATCGGGACTATTATCCGGTTTGTAACTGAAGTGGTTGCACGGGTTTTTATCTTTCTGTTTCAATTACTCGGCCGCTTGTCAGGACTGGTTTTGCTTCTGGGAGTTATAGCCATGTTTATTGGTCTAAGTGCAGCTTCACTGGTTCGGGAACAAATGAATATGGGTAATTATCAGCTCGATACAACAACTCTTATACAAGCACTGCAATGGCTGATTCCTGGACCGGATGTACGATGGCTGGCCTATATTTCGGTTACACTGCTCCTTTCAGCATTAACCGGTTTATTGATTTATGCAGGTCTGCGCCTGTTGCTGAAATGGCCACCGCTTCGCTGGCAGATAATTATTGTTTTCGTGTTGCTGCTGGTTGCCGGGATTATAACCGGCGTCGGAACCTTATTCCAGTATTCGCGTTCATCGGAACAGGTTGGTAATGTTACAAAACGCGAGGGTATTGCAATGAAGCAAAAGTATATCCACCTGGCTTCGGGGCCAAACGAACAGAATAAGTACTTCATGCCTTTGGCGGGCGACACAACTTCAGGGAATACTAAATACGCTTTAGGCGAAATAAGCCTCAGTGTGCGACCGGTTCCGGCTGACAGCCTGTTTGTAACCAGTATCCGGTCGGCATCGGCCTGGCAGGAATCGAAGGCAGCCGACTATGCGGCCAATATTTCGTACAATTTTAAAATGCAGGATACCATGGTAGCATTCAATCCTTTTTTCATGTTTCCATACAAAGACGGAATGCGCTACCAGAATCTGGATATCATAGTTGGAATACCTGTTAATACCGAAATTCTGATTGATGAACCGCTCAGCTGGCGAATTAATTACCGCGATTTCGTTGATCACGACAGGGAAGCCGGAACTTTTATTATGACTGCTTCGGGTTTGAAAATGAAAAATCCGCCATTGCCTGAATCAGATACCATTCAGTAGTTTAGCTTAAAGCCGATAAATTGGTGTGCAAACAAAAACCGGCAGATTGCCCAGGATTAATGGGCAATCTGCCGGTTGTTTTTAATCCGGGTTAATCTATTTTGGGGTCTATTGAAAAACGCAAACATATTATTAACAGTATGCAAGGAGAGTTTTCAAGCCGCTCCTGGCTCACTATAAAATTTAACTTGCCTTGCCCTGAATGTTATCGCTTAATTAATTTCGATTCTATCCGGCTCATTACTTCATCTTTATAGTTTTTACTTAAAGGAAGCCGCATAGCGCTGGTTATAATTTCGTTTCCATCAATGGTTTGAATAGCAGAAATAGCAACCAGAAAGGATTTGTGAATATGCACAAAAAGATGAGCCGGCAACTGACCGGCAATTCCCGAGAATGTAAGATAAGTGATGTATTTTTTTTGATGGGTATGTATAATTACATAGTTGGCCATAGCTTCAATGTAAATAACATCGGTCATGGTTATTTTTTCAATTTTACCATTGCATTTTATAAAGAAAAAGTCATCGGTAACGCTTACATCTTTTTCCTTTGCAGTTAGATAACTCTGGGCTTTTTCGGCCGATTTAAGAAAACGTGCGAACGAAATGGGTTTTAACAGGTAATCAACCACATCCAGCTCAAAACCTTCCAAAGCATATTCGGAGTAAGCGGTTGTAAAAATTATCAGCGGCGGCGAGGCAAGGGCTTTTACAAACTCAATACCGGTAAGTTTGGGCATCTGAATATCGATAAAAATCAGGTCAATTTTATTTTTCTGAAGTAATCCCGCAGCTTCGGCAGCACTTTTGCATTGGGCAACCGGATGCAAATAATCTATCTGCCCGATATATTCCATTATCCCTTCGCGGGCAATAGGTTCGTCATCTACAACCAGGCAGTTAATCATGATATTTGATTTTTAGAATTGTTTCATACGTATTTTCGGTATATTTAGTGGTTAGCGAATGTGCGCCGGGATATAATAACTCCAGTCTTCGTTCCATATTCTTAAGGCCGAGGCCATTCGAATTCGATGCGTGTTTCACACTATCCAATGGATTAAATGTATTAAAAATACTTACCACCAGTTGTAAATCATTTTCCTTGTAAATGAAAATATAGAGTTTGCTTGTTTTTCACGCTGTTTGCAAAATGCGGGGAAAATATATTACCCTGATTTCCACCTTACATCTAAAAAAATCTATATTTGTGGCTGTCTTATAAATCAGATATTTAGTCCGCCATGCAAACCGAAGTATATAAACCGAAAAACCATATCCGCATTGTTACTGCCGCGTCTTTATTCGACGGGCACGATGCCGCAATTAACATCATGCGCCGTATTCTGCAAAGTACAGGTGTGGAAGTGATCCATCTCGGGCACGACCGGCAAGTGCAGGAAATTGTGGATTGCGCTATTCAGGAAGATGTTCAGGCTGTTGCCATAACGTCCTACCAGGGAGGGCATATTGAATTTTTCAAATATATGTACGATCTGCTGAAAGAGCGCGGATGCGGGCATATCAAAATTTTTGGCGGAGGTGGAGGTGTTATTCTTCCGGAGGAAATAGCAGAATTACAGGCTTATGGCATCACACGCATTTATTCACCCGACGATGGCCGTCACCTTGGTTTGCAGGGAATGATTAACGAAGTGGTTGAATTATCTGATTTCCCGACAGGCAAAGATAGTAAAGTAACCAAAGCTGATATTTTAAAACGCGATTATCACGCAATCGCCCAACTTATTTCGGCTGCCGAAAATCACCATTCGGAAGTTAAAAACCTGCTTTCGGAACTTAAAGAAACCTGTTCCGAAAGTACAACACCGGTTCTTGGAATTACAGGTACCGGTGGAGCCGGAAAATCGTCGCTGGTTGATGAACTGGTACGACGTTTCCTGGCTGATTTCCCGGATAAAACACTTGCCATTATTTCGGTTGACCCGTCGAAACGGAAAACCGGCGGAGCTTTGTTAGGCGACCGAATCCGCATGAATGCAATAAATACACAACGTGTATATATGCGTTCGCTGGCCACACGGCAGGCAAATCTGGCTCTCTCAAAACATATTGCCGAAGCGCTTTGCGTGGTTAAAAATGCAGGTTTCGACCTGGTAATTCTCGAAACGTCGGGCATAGGGCAGTCGGATACCGAAATTGTAGACTACGGCGACGTAACCATGTATGTGATGACACCTGAATACGGTGCCGCCACCCAACTCGAAAAAATCGATATGCTCGATTATGCCGATATTGTAGCCCTTAATAAATCGGATAAACGGGGTGCTCAGGATGCTTTGCGCGATGTTCGCAAACAATTCGCCCGCAACCGTATGTTGTTTACCACCGATCCCGAAAAGTTACCCGTTTTTGCTACCATGGCTTCGCAGTTTAACGATCATGGGGTGAATCTTCTTTATTGCGAACTGATCAATATCATCAATGCCAAAACAAAGGCGGATTTAAAATCAGATTTCAAAGCAGGCGACGACATTGAGCAAATTGCAGGCATTATTCCTCCTCGTCGTGTTCGTTACCTGAGCGAAATTTCTGATACCGTACGCAATTACAATAAATGGGCTTCGGAACAAGCTGCTGTTGCCAGCCGTCTTTATGGGCTGCATATTGCCATTGAAGAAATTAATCGCAACAACCATTTACCTTCCGGGGATTCTGCTCTCGCCTTATCAACAGAATTAAAAAAGCTATATAAAGAAACACAGAAATACCTGACTCCTGAATCGCAAAAAATTCTCGACGACTGGCAGCGTAAAGTTAATCACCTTAAAAAGGATCATTACAGTTACCAGGTCCGTGGGAAGGAAGTAAAAGTGCAGACTTACACCGAATCGTTGTCTCACCTCCGTATTCCGAAAATTTCCATGCCCAAATACAAGGACTGGGGCGATATCCTTTTGTGGTGCCTTACCGAGAATGTGCCGGGTGAGTTTCCGTATGCTGCTGGATTGTACCCGTTTAAACGCGAAAACGAAGATCCTACCCGTATGTTTGCCGGCGAAGGCGGACCTGAGCGCACCAACAAGCGCTTCCATTATGTTTCTTTAGGTATGCCAGCTAAAAGGCTATCAACAGCTTTTGATTCAGTAACTTTATATGGTGCTGATCCTGGTCGCCGGCCCGATATCTATGGCAAAATCGGCAATTCAGGTGTTTCAGTTGCTTGCCTCGACGATGCCAAGAAACTCTATTCCGGGTTTAATCTATGCGACCCGGCAACATCGGTTTCCATGACCATCAATGGCCCGGCACCTGCCATGCTCGGTTTTTTTATGAATGCTGCCATCGATCAGCAATGTGAATTGTATATCCGAAAAAACGGCCTGGAAGAACAAACCGAAAAGAAAATTAAAGAAGTTTACCAGAAACATGACACCAAACGCCCTGCCTACCAGGGGAAACTTCCCGAAGGCAACGATGGTTTAGGCCTGATGCTGCTCGGGATAACCGGCGACCAGGTGCTTCCGGCTGAAGTTTACAATAAAATAAAGGCTGATACCATTGCCAATGTGCGTGGTACGGTGCAGGCC
>JBBSDC010000242.1:0-4536 GCA_038249705.1 Bacteroidales bacterium
AAATGGCTGTGGAGAGCTGTACGATGAAAAAATCATTTCTTTTGATACTCCTTTGCTCCAATTGGGTAATGATACAGTGATATGTAAAGGTGAGAATATTGTTATCCCTGCACAGCCGGGATTCAATAAATACCGCTGGAGCACCGGCGATACAACACAAAGTATTACAGTTGCTTCGGCAGGAAACTATTCATTAACTACAACTGACAGGTGTGGCTTACAAAGCGATACGATAACAGTAGCTATAGATACAATACCTACCGGATTAATTGAATTAGGAAATGATACATCTATGTGTTGGTTTGGTACTGATTTACCTGTACTAATAACCTCAAATACAGAACTACCAAACTACTACTGGAATACAGGTGATACAACATCTGAAATTACCGTTACTGAACGAGGCATATACACCTTGCAAAGCAGGTTCAGGTGTGGTAATGTGAGCGATAGTGTATTTGTTAATCGATGTCCGCCAGCCATTTTCTTTCCCAACGCTTTTACGCCCAACAGCGATGGTCGGAATGATGCTTTCAGTGCTATAACAGTAAACACAAAGGTTGAATTAATGATTATATACAACCGATGGGGACAGAAGATATATGAAAGCAATGACCCATTTCCCGAATGGGATGGAACTACTAACAATGAAGCATCACCATCAGGCCTGTATGCCTTTGTAGTACATTATTCAGATGCAGAATCAGGTTTCGCAAAAAAGGAGAAAAGGGGAACGGTGATGCTGATAAGATAAAATGTCAATAATGTAATATGGTCAAATAAACAGAAACAAAGTATTGTGGATTTTTTTCGGGAATGTATGTTTGCGAAAAGCCTCATATCACAGCTGCTTTTATTCATTTTCATGTCCAGCTTTTGTTAAATTATGCTAAGCTATTAAAGGTATAAGCACAGCAAGGAATTTTTCCTTAATTTCGCTTCCGCTTATCAACATATTTCATGACGGATAAAAAAGCCGGAACCGGCAGACTCAGAGCTTCCTATATTACAAGTATCATCAGTATTATGCTGGTGTTGTTTATGCTCGGATTGCTGGGGTTGATTATCCTGCATGGCAAAAAACTTTCGGAGTATGTTCGTGAAAATATCAGCGTTTCGGTTATGCTCAAGGACAACGCCGAGGACGAGCTTGTGCTCAATTATATGAAACGCCTCGAAAAAACCAGCTATGTGAAACATGCTGAATTTATTACCCGCGAACAGGCTGCCAAAGAACTTTCGAACGAACTGGGCGAGGATTTTGTACAATTCCTTGGTTATAATCCTCTTCCTGCGTCCATCGATCTGCAGCTTCGCTCAGGATATGCCAATACCGACAGCATCGCACGCATTGAGAAACAATTGCTCAGCAGTAACCTTGTAAAAGAAGTGGTATATCAAAAATCGCTGATCGACCAGGTAAATTCCAATATCAACAAGATAACACTGGTGATATTGAGTTTCAGTATGATACTGCTGGTTATTTCGATCATCCTGATCAACAATACCATAAAACTTTCCATTTATGCACGGCGCTTCCTGATCCGCAGCATGCAACTGGTTGGCGCTACCGAAACGTTTATCCGCCTTCCGTTTATCCGAAAAAGTATTATTCACGGCATAATAGCATCAATAGCGGCTATTCTGCTTTTAGTTGGCACACTTTACCTGGCCAGGCAGCGGATGCCCGAAATTGCAGCTTTGCAGGATGTTAAACAATTCTCCATTTTCTTTGCAGGGATTTTGGTGCTGGGTATTCTGCTTTCAGCTTTTTCGACATTGTTTGCTGTAAATAAATTCCTCAGGATGAAAATTGATAACCTGTATTCGAACTGATTACGATACTAACAGGCAGGATTCACATTTTTTGTTTCCTGCCAAACCATAAAACCCTGAATTAAAAGAGTATAAATAACCTGAAAAATGGCAAAAACTATAAAAACAGTGGCTACAGAAACCACAAAAAAAGCTGATGACAACAGCCGTCCCGTATTTGCTTTCGGAAAAGAAAACTACATGATAATGCTTGCCGGTGTGGCTTTGCTAATTATCGGATTTGTGCTTATGACTGGTGGCGGATCAAAAGACCCCAATGTTTTTAACGAAGATATGTTCGATTTCAGAAGGCTAACCCTTTCGCCGATACTTATCCTTGTAGGATTTGGCTTAGGAATAGTGGCTATTATGAAAAGGCCGAAAGATTAGGATGACGTACATCGAAGCTATTATTATAGCCATTGTTGAAGGGATTACCGAGTTCCTTCCTATTTCATCAACCGGGCATATGATCATTGCCGAACGTTTACTCGGCACCGAGATGAATGAATTTACCAAGGCTTTTACGGTTAATATTCAGTTTGGAGCTATCCTTTCTGTTATCGTTTTATACTGGAAACGATTTCTGCAATCGGTAAATTTTTACTACAAACTTTTTGTTGCGTTTATTCCTGCTGCCATTTTGGGTTTCATTTTCAGCGACCAGATTGATGCCATGCTCGAAAGTGTTTTCGTTGTTGCCCTGATGCTTCTGCTTGGCGGTATTTTCTTCCTGTTTGTTGATAAGCTTTTCAATCCCACAGCTGAAAATAAAGAACCAACGTATAAAAATGTTTTTATAATCGGAGTTTTTCAGTGCATTGCTATGATTCCGGGAGTTTCGCGCTCTGCAGCAACTATTATTGGCGGTATGCAGCAAAAACTTAACCGAACACAGGCTGCCGAGTTTTCATTTTTTCTGGCAGTACCCACTATGGCTGCGGCTTCTGCTTATAAATTATTGAAAGACTACAAACATTTTAATGCTGATAATATCGGCGTTTTATTGGTTGGAAACGTTGTAGCATTTGTGGTTGCTTTGTTAGCCATAAAATTCTTCATCACATATCTTCAGAAACACGGGTTTAAAGTATTCGGCTATTACCGGATTGTTGTTGGCGCCGTTTTGCTGATACTTTTGGCGATGGGGGTTGATTTGCAAATTATGTGAGCTGATGTTTAAATAGTGAATATCGACTAGTGAATAGTGAAGTTGGAATAGTGATTTAAGAATATGTTTGAATATCGAATAATGAATATCGAATATTGAACATCGAAGTTGGAATATCGAAGTTGGAATAATGATTTGAGAATATGTTTGAATATCGAATAATGAATATCGAATATTGAACATCGGATATCGAAGTTGGAACATCGGAGTTGGAATCGTGATTTGAGAATACATTCAAAAACGAAGAGGAAAGTTAATCTTTCAGAATAAATAGAATTATGGATACAAATCAAAATAGTGAAAAAAGAACTTTTGACCTTGAAGAAAGACTGATTGACTTTGCAATTTGTATAATTGAAATATCTGAAAACATGCAAAGCACGCCCGCTGGTAAACATATTTCAGGTCAGGTGGTTCGATCAGGCACTGCTCCCGCGTTGAATTACGGCGAAGCACAAAGTGCAGAATCAAGAAACGACTTTATACACAAAGTTAAGATAATGCTAAAGGAACTTCGTGAAACCCGGATCAGCCTGAAAATTATTATGAGGTATCCTTTAACAGAAAAAATAGCCCTTGTAGAAAAAGCCATTAAAGAATGTAATGAGTTAACTGCAATTTTTAATAAGAGTGTAGAAACTGCTAAAAAAAATATTGAAAAGAACAAATGACGATGTTTAATATCGAATATTGAATTTGACTGAAAGATAAAAGTACAATGATTAGACAAATAATTTCAACGAATTACTTCAGCGTTCAATATTCATTATTCGATATTCGATATTCATTTTTTAATCATTTTTCAATTTAATTAACTACTCATGCTCAACATCACCGAAGGAGAAATACTTTTAGTAAACAAACCCTACCGCTGGACTTCCTTCGATGTAATCGGCTCGCTGCGTGGATTGATAAAACATCTTATCGGCAAAAAAATTAAAATCGGCCATGCCGGAACGCTCGATCCGCTGGCAACCGGACTGCTGATGGTTTGTACCGGCAAAGCCACTAAGCGCATTGAGGAATTCAAGGATTTTGACAAGGAATACACCGGTACTTTTACACTGGGCGCCACCACTGCAAGCTACGATATGGAAAAAGAGGTGAACGAAACGTTTGCCACCGATCATATTACCCCTGAAATGATTGAAGAAGCTGCTAAAAATCTGAGCGGCGATATTATGCAGATACCACCTATGTTTTCGGCCATAAAAGTGGATGGCAAACGCGCTTATGAATCGGCGCGTAAGGATAAAGATCTGGGGCTTGCAGCGCGGCCGGTTTGCGTTCCTGAATTCGAAATTACGCGTATTGAAATGCCCGAAGTTGATTTCCGTATTGTTTGCTCCAAAGGAACTTACATACGGTCGCTGGCACGCGATTTCGGGCTGGCCCTCAGCAGTGGCGCTTACCTCAGCGCTTTGTGCCGCACACGGGTAGGACCGCACAGGCTTGAGGATGCACATACTGTTGACGAACTGAAAACAATTCTTAGAGAACAGTTTGTTGTGAAATCTGAATCACTATAAAAGCCATTAGTTTACCCAACG
>JBBSDC010000243.1:0-4459 GCA_038249705.1 Bacteroidales bacterium
GTAAGCGACTTTTTTGCCGGTGTAATGCAGAAAAAGATGAATATTCCTGATGACAAACTTCATGTACTTCATGTTGGAGTTCGTCCTGATGCTTATGCCTATTCAAAACCGGCCAGCAATCCGCAGGCAATTGGTTATGTATCGAGGATGTGCAAGGAAAACGGTTTCGAAGTACTCGTTGATGCATTTATTATTCTGAAAAAAAATCCAGCATTCAGCAAGGTAAAACTAAAAGCTACAGGTGGTCAAACCGGAGACGATAAGGAGTTCATTCACAAGCAGATCAGCAAGTTAAAACAGAATAATATTGATACAGATTTCGAAATAACGCATGATTTTACTTTATCGGCTTTACAGGATTTCTTTAAATTAACAACAGTTTTATCAGTTCCTGTATTAAACGGAGAAGCGTTCGGACTATACCAGCTCGAAGCCTTGTCCTCAGGAGTTCCGTTGGTTCAACCTGACCTTGGTGCGTTTCCCGAAATTGTAAATGCAACCGGAGGCGGAGTTATTTACAAACCCAATACCGCCGAAGCCCTGGCTGAAAAACTGGCTGAAGTGCTTTCAAATCCTGACAAACTTGAAGTGATGAGCCTTGCCGGACGAAAAGCGGTTGAGGAAAATTTCGATTGTGGTAAACTAAGTGTGAAAATGGTGGAGATTTATCAGACATTGATAAACCGTTAACACTCACACAAATAATGCGAAAAAATAAATTTGTTACTGAATGGTGAAAATAAATCATTTTTAAAAATAGTAAAAAAGACATTAAACAATTATAACACATTTCCTATGTTAGCCGAACTCCATCATATCACCAAATACTACGAACAACCCGGATCAACCATACAAAATCGGGTCCTGAATGATATTTCATTACATATTAATGATAATGAACGGATTGCCATTGTAGGACCATCCGGTTCAGGAAAAAGTACGTTATTGAATATTCTCGGTACACTCGACAAGCCTACTTCCGGAAACGTTATTCTTGACGAATCACCTCTTGAACATATTGACGAGAACAAGCTGGCGGAAATCCGAAATAAATTTATTGGCTTTGTTTTTCAAATGCACCATTTGCTGCCGCAACTTACGCTGCTCGAAAATGTGTTGCTCCCCTTGTTGCCGCAAAAAGATAAAAGTATCCTGAAAAAAGCCAATGATCGCGCGTTACACCTGATTGAAAGAGTTGGTCTGTCTAAACACCTTAACCAGTTTCCCTCACAACTTTCGGTGGGGGAATGTCAACGTACGGCTGTTGTGCGCGCTCTTATCAACCAGCCCCGACTGTTGCTGGCCGATGAACCAACCGGCTCACTGGATGCTGATAATGCCGCTCAGCTTGTCCAATTGCTGATCGAGCTTAATAAAGAACAACATATTGCCCTTGTTATGGTGACCCATTCGATGGAACTTGCGGGAAAAATGGATAAAATTTACAAGCTACGCGAAGGTAAATTATTGCTAAGTGAATGATTATAAAGCAAAAGACAAAACTATCCTGAATGGCCAATTTTCAGGAACCTCCAATTTGTAAATTGAATACATGCAGATTGAAAAAGTAACCATTGCCTGCAAAAATGAACCCTTCCGTTCTCCCTTCACTTTAACATTGTATTTAAACCGTTGATCTTCAACCCTAACTCCAAAATCCAAATCCCTAACCCCCCAAACTCTTCCGATGTCCCTGTTCTCCTTTATTTTTCGCAATCTGAAATACTACCGCAAACCATACCTGGCTATTCTTGCAGGAACGGTGATAAGTACGGCTGTGCTTACCGGAGCGCTGGTTGTGGGTGATTCGGTGCGTTACAGCCTGGGACAATTAACAGAAATCCGTCTAGGTGAAACCCATTTTGCAATTCAGTCAGGCGACAGAATTTTCAGGCAGCAACTTGCCAATGAACTTTCGGAGAAAACAAAAACTCAGGTAGCGCCACTGCTGCAACTCGAAGGCATTGCCATTAACAACGATCAGAATACACGGATCAACCGCGTGGAAGTAATGGGAATTGATGATCGTTTTAATAAATTCTGGAATTCCGCGCCTCATCAACCCGCTGAAGATGAAGCTATACTGAGCCAGAATACCGCCGAAAAACTGAAATTAAAACCGGGAGATGAATTCCTGCTTAAACTTCACAAACAGGGAAAAGCTTCGGAAAATGCTCCTTTTGTTTCGGAAACGGAACCACTGGTTACATTCCGTTTAAAAGTAGCTTCAATTGCTGACGACATGCAGATGGGCCGCTTTAGCTTGAAAAGCAATCAATCGGCACCTTTCAATATTTTTATTTCACTTACTTCGATGTCCCGTAAAGTGATGCTCGACGGGTATGCCAACCTGATGCTGGTTGAAGGAAATGCGGAAAATAATCTGTCGCCCGCTAAACTGGATTCACTCCTTCGCCTCAACTGGAAGCCGGAAGATGTAGGACTTGAATTCAAATCACTGCCTGGAAATAAATCTTTTGAAATCCGTTCCGACAGAATTTTTATTGATGATAAAACCGCAAAAGCAATAGAAACCACTATTCCCGAAGCGAAACCCTTTTTTACTTACCTGATTAATGATATTTCTTCAAAAGGAAAATCTACACCCTATTCGTTTGTAACGGCAGCTAATCTCTACGGAATCCAATTATCTGAAAAAGAAATAATTATAAATAACTGGCTTGCTGCCGATCTTTCTGTACAACCGGGTGATTCAATACAATTGAAGTATTTCAAAATGGGCGCTTTAAGTAAATTAACAGAGGACAGTTCGCTATTTTTTATAAAAGCCATTTTGCCTGTTACCCATGCTTTTTTCGACCCTGGCCTGATGCCTGATTTCCCCGGTATGTCGGATGCCGGAAACTGCCGCGACTGGGAAACCGGCGCTCCTGTTGAGCTTGATAAAATCAGGGACAAAGACGAACAATACTGGAACGATTACCGCGGCGCTCCAAAAGCATTTATCGCGCTTGCCACTGGTCAAAAACTATGGGAAAATGCTTTCGGTCATGCCACGGCTTTCCGTTTTGAGGCTGACATATCCGATCTGAAAAACTTGAAAAAACAACTTATGTCGCAACTTAATCCGACTGAAAATGGTTTGCGGTTTCAGAATGTTTTTGCTGAAGGGAAATCGGCTGCTGCTAATTCAACTGATTTTGGCGGGCTGTTTCTGAGTCTGAGTTTCTTTATAATTGCCGGGGCATTGCTTCTGTCGGCTTTGCTTTTTTCGTTACATGCGCAAAAAAGGATGACAGAAACGGCAATTCTGGCAACATTGGGTTTTCGTAAAAAACAGATCATCAGGATTTTATTTATCGAAGCCGCATTGGTAGTATTGGCAGGCAGTGCAATAGGTACCGTTTGTGGCATTTTTTACAACCAACTTATGCTTTTCGGATTAAATACACTTTGGCAGGATGCTGTCCGAACGTCGATGTTGCATATGCATCTTATGCCAGGTACACTTTTTACCGGATTTGCAGCCGGTATGCTTACGGCCATGCTTACACTGGTTTTTGTACTCATCCGTAACCTCCGCAAACCTTTATCGGTATTGGTAAAAGGTATTGAAATAAAATCGCCTGATGTAAAAAAATTCCATAAAAATATCAGCCTCGCTGTTTCTATAACATGCTTTGCCTTTGCTAGTGCATTGACAGTTTATTCGTTTCTGACGCCGAACAGTGAACTTTCCCTGGCTGCTGGTGGAATGCTACTCATCGGAGGAATTTTCTTGCTCTATTGGGTTCTGGTTAATTCCGGAATAAAAACTTCAGGTTCGTTTCCCGGATTTTATACAATGATTTTACGTAATGTAAGCCTGAAAAAAAAGCGTACCGTTACCGCTGTTGCTTTGCTTGCTATCGGAACTTTTTCAATAATTATTACCGGTTCCAACCGCAAAACATTTTACGGAAGTGAAACTTCGAGCCAATCAGGAACAGGTGGATTTCTTTTGTGGGCGGAATCAACTGTTCCTTTGCTGAAAGATCTTAATTCGCCTGAAGGCAAAGAAAAATACGGGCTTACCGGTGAAAAGGAACTTGATGGTGTAACTTTCGCTCAAATGCTCAGCCTCGATGGCGATGATGCCAGTTGCCTGAACCTAAACCAGGTTCAGCAGCCAAAGATACTCGGAATAAATCCCCGGCTTTTCGATCAGCAGCAATCGTTCAGCTTTGCACAGCTCGATGCGTCAATAGTTGGTCAGCATCCTTGGCTGGCATTGCATGAGCAGCTGGCACCAGGCATTATTCCTGCCTATGCCGATCAAACCGTGATAACCTGGGGATTACAAAAAAAGATCGGAGATACGCTTTTATATACCGATGAAAGTGGTAAACCATTGAAAGTGAAAATTATAGGTGGACTTGCCAATTCCGTTTTTCAGGGAAATATCCTGATTTCGGCTGAGTTGTTCCGGAAGTATTTCCCATCGGTGGGTGGCTCAAAA
>JBBSDC010000244.1:0-4374 GCA_038249705.1 Bacteroidales bacterium
GGTACACCAATAACTGAAACCGACTTTTCACCTGTACTCAAGGAATTTCCTATCCAGTTTAATTCGCCGAATGTATTCTTTTCAATAAATTCTCTTAGAAAGCGACCGGCTTCCTGCCGCGGATCTGATAAATAATAATCATCTGCATCCCAGTATAATTCAGCTTTCCTGGAATCAATGAGGTGTTTCAGCAATTTCTCTTCGGCTGCTGTGAGTGCATTAAATCCAGCAAAAACAATGCTATCCCACTCTTCAAATGATTTTTTCTGAATATCCTGTAGCAGCTTATCGAAAGCAAGTCCGAAATAGCCTTCATTATGTTTCAGCAATTCTTCCCGGAACAAGGTATAACAAGGCGCAAGGGAATTATAGAAACGCAGGTAATCCTGCTCAAAAGGCGTGAGTGGCTTCCCGTCGGGATTCCAGTGCTTCATAGCTTTTATATCATCCAGGTATTGAAACACCTTTGCGCCATCAGCCATATACTGATCTATTTCGTCGAAGTCGCCGAGCAGCATATTGCCCCATGAAATAAACTCTGAAAACGGTTGCGCCTTATCCTTTTCGATTGATTTATAAACTTTGTAAAGCCGTGCAATCAGTTCGAGCGGATCGCTTAACGTCAGACCCGATTTATGTATCACGAAATCTTCGAGAGCGTAAATATCAGGCAGCCAGATTGGTTTAACAATAATTTTTGATACATATTGCTTAAAGAATAATCCGGCTCTCCGGCTGGGAAATACAAGACATATCCGGCTGAAATTAGTGCCGTGAGTGGAATAAAGATGTTTGGCAAGTTTATCGAGGAAGGGTTGCATAAGGATTATTATTGACCTCACCCCCTGCCTCGTAATGGAAGGCGGAGTGAGAAGGTTTTGTTTGACCTCACCCACTGCCCCCTCTCCTTGAGGAGAGGGGGTGGTGACGAGAAAATCAGGTATTGTAAGCAATTTGAATTATCACAAACTTTTAATTTTACCAAGTATTGATTTGGCCTTTACCAATTCCTCAGGCTTGCCCATATCCACCCAGTTTTCAGGGTTGTGTTCAAAACCTGTGATTTTATGCGTTGCAGCAAGTTCGAGGTAGGTATCAACTATGGAGAATTTACCGGCCTGATTTATCAAACTAAAAATCGCCGGATCAAGAATATGGATTCCGCTGAAGGCAAACCGGGAAATATTCTCAGTTTCCTTACAGATCATCCTGATGTCACCGGTTTTTGTATTTTCCCACCCACATAAACGCATCGTTTTATCAAAAAGAAAATACCGTGAAGTTTCGCGCTTGCTTACAGCCAAAGTTACAATTGATTTGGATACATTGTGCAATTTAAGCATTTCCTGATATTTCAAATCACTGATTACATCTACATTCTGAACAAGAAATGGCTGCTGATCACTGAAAAACCAGGCTGCTTTTTTTAATCCACCACCGGTATCCAGAAGAAGTTCTTCTTCATGAGAGATGGAAATATTTGTACCAAAATTATCGTTCAGGCTCAGGAATTCAATCACCTGACCGGCAAAATGATGCACGTTCACAATAATATCTTTAATCCCATTCTTCTGAAGATGCTTAATCAGAATTTCAATCATAGGAATCCCTCCGACAGGTACAAGCGCTTTGGGCATGGTTTCGGTATAAGGCTTAAGCCTTGTTCCTAATCCCGCCGCAAAAATCATCGCTTTCATAATTTATCGGGATTATTTTTGTAGTAATTTCGAATCAGAACTTTCTTCAACTCCCGGTGAATGATCAGCTCTGCAATTACTTCCGCCAAAGACCAGTCAGGATGTAATGCACTGGATTCCAATATTTTATTTTCGCCAAGGTCAACCTGGTAAATGAGAGATGAAAGCCTGTGCGAATCAATTTCGAGCATGTGCGAAACATACGATGTTAGTTGAGCAAACATCTCACCATAAGCCATTTCGGTATTACCGGTAAATTCCACATCCATACCGAACATGGTAAAATCCTTTTTGATCTGTTCTACCGTTTGGTGAATGACTTCAGTCTTGGTTTTATAAAGTTCAATATCAAATGATTCCAAAATTTTCTATAATTTTTCGGGTTTACAAACGTATTTCTCCTTATTTACTTTTTTGCCACATTTCTTACATTCAAACTTCGGATCAGCCTGTTTTTTAGCACGTTTATCAGTATCTTTGGTTTCACACATTGTTTTCGACATACTATTTCACTTTTAAAATTCTGTTAACAAAATAAAATCATCCCTATAATCATGAAGTTGGTTCCCTGCGAAAACACTTACCTGAAGGTAAAAGTTTTCATTTCCTGGTGATTGACAACTATTTTTATGGAATGATAGTCATCAATATACTCTGCCAGTTTTGCAGCACAATACACCGAACGGTGCTGACCACCGGTACATCCAAAATTTATCTGCAGATTTTTGAAACCCCTCCGTCTGTATTCAAGAATACTCTGATCAATAAGTTTAAAAACATGCTGTAGAAACTTGCCAACGGCAGGCTCGCGATCCAGGAATTGTATCACAGGTTCATCAATGCCGGTCAACTTTTTATAGTGATCATACCGACCCGGGTTGGGCAATGTACGGCAATCAAAAATAAAACCTCCGCCATTGCCTGAATAATCAGGCGGTGAACCATTTTTAAAGGCAAAACTATTTACTTCAACTGTTAAAATACTTTCATCCCGGAGTTCAGGTATAGCAATTTCAGAATCAGCAATTAGCTGTAATGATTTCATTAATTCAGGCATTTCGATACTGAATTTAACGTTAGCCAGAAGCCATCGCAGGTTTTCGACTGCATAAGGAATGCTTTTCAGGAAATGAGTGCGGCGCTCAAAATAGCCTCTGAATCCATAAGCACCCATCACCTGTAACAGACGAATCAGAACAAATCCATAATAATCGTCAATAAATTTATTTTCGTCGATTTTGATATAATTTTTCAGGTTTTGAAGGTACCAGTGAAGCATCTCTTCCCTGAAAGAATAAGGCAATGAGGCTTTTACCTGGAAAAGAAGCGATGCCAGATCGTATTGAAGCGGACCGCGCCGACCACCCTGGTAATCGATAAACCAGGGTTTATCTTCATAAATCATGATGTTACGAGCCTGGAAATCGCGGTACATAAAAAAGTTGTTATCACTTTTTAATAAATGCTCAACAAGCTTATCGAAATCATCTTCCAGAGCGGCTTCGTTAAAAGGTATTTTAAGCAACCGCAGAAAATAATATTTAAAGTAATTGAGATCCCAGCGCATGGAACGACTATCGAATTCTGCAGAGGGGTAACACACCGAAAAGTCCAGATTTTTACTTGCATCCACCTGAAAACGGGGTAATTCAGCAATGGCTTGCTTGTATAATTCCTGCGTTTCAGCCGATGGCAATCCATCAACCAGGTTCTGTTCAAGGTGATCGAGCAAGGAAATTCCACCCAGGTCGCTTATCAGGTAACAGCCGTTAGCTTTGTCGGTTGCATATATTTCAGGCACATGAAGTCCTGATTGGCGGAAATGCGTAGTAAATGATATAAAAGCCTCGGTCTCGCATTTATCGGGACTATAAACGCCTATGGCATGTTTATGTTGACCGGTTAACCGGTAATATTGCCGGTAGGATCCGGCCGGAGGAAGTGGCGTTATTTCAATTCCCTGTTCGGGAGCCCACTTTAAAAACAGGCTGCGGAGTATGTCGGTATGATCAGTTTTATTCACAGAAGTTCGGAAAAGAGTATAAATTCAGGCTTTAGTGCAAATTTACAGATTAAGTATGTATTTCTTCCATTATTATTTAACAAGTAAGCTTATACTTTGTTAAAGATGGTATATTTGCTCACTTACAGATTATAATTCAAATACCGATACTATGGAAAGCACTAAAGCATTAGAAATCCTGAAAACAGCTATTCTGCTCGAAAAGCGGGGTAAAGCTTTTTATGAAAAAATGGCTGAACAAACCGAGAGCCCCGAAGCCCGTAAGATTTTTACAACCATGGCTGAAGAAGAAAAAGCCCATGTCGAATTCCTCTCAGTGCAGTTTGCGCATTATGTAAAAGAGGGAAAGTTCAGTAAACCTGATACTTCCTATACTGAAACTGAGGATATTTCGCACCAAATCCTTAATCCACAGCTTATTAAAGAAATTTCGGCTGCCAGTTTCGAAGCTGCTGCCATTTCAGCAGCTATGGATTTTGAGACACGCGCCGTCGAACTTTACTCGAAACGCTCAGAGGAAGCAACCGATCCCAACGAAAAAGAAATGTACAAATGGCTGGCTGAATGGGAAAGCGGACACCATAAAATATTGTACGATCTTAACGAAGCACTGAAGGAAAGTATATGGTACGATAACCAGTTCTGGCCGTTTTA
>JBBSDC010000245.1:0-4293 GCA_038249705.1 Bacteroidales bacterium
CGCAAACTATTGCAAGTTGCAATCTTGCTACTTATACTATTTCCTTCAATTGCGGGCCGCGATAACAACCTGATCCGGGCCAGTCGCACTTCGCGTACTCAATCTTCGAGAGCTATCCGCAATTCAAGAAAATCAGAAAACAAAAATGATTTTTATTTATACAATTAAATTTTTTAAACATGGAGAGAGAATTATTTACCGGGATGACACCCAAAAGCAAAACCATGATGCAGCCAGAAATAACCTACAAAGCCACCGCCGCCGACCTTCGCGAAATACTGCTCGAACCATTACGCAGGGAAGTGGTCGCCGAATACAAGGCGCACTTCAATCAAAGGATAGTCGATGTAGAAATAGTTGCGCTCATACACGATGTTTCGGTTCAAACTGTCAGATCGTACGCTAAGGCGGGCGACATCCCAACTGAGCCAAGGCTCGACACCGCTCCTTTCAAATTCAGACTTGGCAATGCACTCGAATTCGATTTCAAAGCACTTCGCAAACAAGCAATTTTAAAAAGATGAAAAACGAAAAATTTTATCAGCTACTATTATTGTTTTACTCTATTGGCGCAGTTTTATTCGGAATATGGCTGATTCAGGTTAAAGTCGTCGGCCATCGGCTGACTGTATTTAATGTGATTTTTGGCGCGGCCATGGTCTACACAGGTGTATACTTCATCCGCTTCGCGATCAGGGCTATCCGAAAGGGATAAAACACAGGGAGCTACCGGGGAACAAGGCCTAATAGGTCAAGCTATGGAAGGTTCAACGCCTTCGCTCCCACAAACCATCAGAAAGCAGGGGTTCGACTTAGTGAAGTATGAATAAGGGAGGGCATTGCAGTTCTTTAACACTATCTAAAAAGGACATTGTAAGGCAAAGGATAGTCTAATTATTCAAAAAAATAACGAAGTTAGCAGAAGAACCCCTGCGACGAAATTACGGATTAACTCCACGATACAGGGGTTAATTCTGCCGGATTAGCTCAGTTGAGAGAAGGTTTTACCGCAGGTTTGATTCCTGTTTCCGGCACAGTTTATTGTTGTTCTTTTTTTTATTTTCCCCGCGTTGTGCTTAACCAGAGCACCGCGGGGGCTAATGAAGGCATTAAATTAAAACCAAAAAATAATATGAATCTATTTTTCTACACAATTATCAGCCTGTTGCTGGTATTAATTGTGATGTTGCGAAATGACATCACAAAACATTTTCCAGATGAGTAAAAATTTCAAGGTAATCCGTCGCATATGCGTATGCAACCTATGCAACGGAACGGGCCAGATAGTAAAAATCCCCGATTTCGACGCAGACTGCTGCCCGGAAATCTGCGAGAAATGCAAGGGCGCCGGGATGTTATTTCAGCTAATAAACATCGTTACCCGGCCAATTACGAACGCCGACCGTATCACACTTAGAAAAGTATATTAAAACTATCAGAAATGGAAGTAAGAAGAAGCGTAAATACGAAATTTTGGGCCGACACGTTTGTGGAAGAATTGGAACCGAAGCAAAAATTATTGTTTTTGTACCTTCTAACTAACGAAAAAACAAACATGCTAGGCTGCTACGAAATTTCGAAGAAAAGGATATCGTACGAAACAGGATTGACATCCGAAGAGATTACGAAGGGTTTTGAAAGCTTCGAAAGGCTTCGAAAGGCTTATTTTTTTGATGGATTTGTGTTTTTACCCAATTGGATCAAGAATCAATCTATGAATAGAAATATGATTACATCAGCGAAAAATGATTTCATTTCAATCCCCAACAACCTTAGATTGAGGCTAAAAGAAAACGGTTTTAAAGGCTTCGAAACCCTTTCGAAGCCTTTCGAAGGGTTCACGAATGCTTCAAAAGGGTTCGAAAGTGTTCCGAATGATTCGGACGGCAACGGTTCGGAAACCTTAACCCTTCCGAACCATTGCCAAACCCTTCCTAAAAAGGAAAAGGAAAAGGAAGATGAAAAGGAAGATGAAAAGGAAAAGGAAGATGAAAAGGACGATTTAATTTCGATTGAATCTTCTGAAAAATGGTTATCAGACAAAAACATTAAAAATTACGAAACATTAGAATTTTTGAGTTCTGAGGCCTGGTTTGAGGCGAAAGCTATGCAACTGAAAATTCCTTACAAAGAATCGCTACTGTCGTATGCTCAGGATTTTCTGATCGACATCCGCGATCGGGATTTACTCGACGGAAAAGATTTAATCGGACTAAAATCTCATTTTGTTTCCTGGGTAAAATTGAAACGACAAAAACAGGCTTCGAAACCGTATGCGCCGGCTTTCTGGACACCAACCTACAATATTCAAAACCCATGTACGTAACCGAAACATATTACAGATGCGCAATTCGCGATATTCCGAGGTCTCACTTAACCTCAGTGATATCAACCGAAATATCCGGGCTGATGTTTGATTGCGGTCAAAAAATAGCGGTCGATTCCAACGGGAGAATCATCGACGCCGAGGCTAATCATATTATTTACAGGTCTGTGGATGTTTTGATTAATCAATACCCTGAATGGAAATTAAGCTATGTCGATGAGTGTATTCGTAAAGGAAAACTCGACGAATATGATAAAGGTCAACGGATCACAATGAAACGTATTGAGGTCTGGTTTGCAACCTTCGCAAAAGCAATGAAATTTTCTGTGTGGGCGCACAGGAAGGAAGAACTTCCGGGCGATTACATGCTCCCTGAATTTGCTGCCAAATTTGCCGCCAATGCTGAGCGTTTCGGTGCTATAGTCGAATTTCGACAATCTTACAAGCCTAATTTCGACGACGAGGAATGGACACTTGTCAAGATCGAACAAACACCCGAGTTTAGGCGATGGATTCGCCAGGGTTATCGCGATAAAAAACAATCTGCAAATTTAATCTTTACAAAAATATGAGAACGAAAGTTGTAATCGAAAGCCCGTTTAAAGGCAAGAATCCCTCAGATCAAGACCGAAACCGCCGTTACGCGATTAGCTGCATGATCGATTCAATCAGTCGCAACGAAAGTCCTTATGCTTCTCACTTGCTTTATACACAAGTGTTCACGAATGAGGAGGATGCCGAAGACCGAAATTTAGGTATCGAAATGGGTTTCCAGTGGGGCGAAGCTGCCGAAATGGTAGCCGTTTATGTAGATTTGGGTGTGACTGCCGGGATGCGCGAAGGAATAGACAGGGCAACATTAGGTGGTAAAATTATCGAATACCGAAATCTTCCTGAAACCGACATCCTCCCGCCATACGAGCCCACGCTTGGCGAACTGGTTTCTGCTGTTGCCCGCTATTTTGGTCGAACCTACATCGAAATTCGCTCGCAAAAAAGGAAGCGCGAAATAGCTGATGTTCGTCACGTTTATTGCGCCGTTGCAAAATCAGTCTATCCAAAGTTCTCACTCGCAACCATCGCCGGCGAATTGGGCCGCGATCATTGCACCGCACTGAACTCAATCAAAATTGTGCGCAATGTAGTTCAGGTGAGAGATATGTATTTTGAATTTTGCTCAAAAAATAAAATAAAACCCTTAATCTATGAACAGACCAAAGAGTTTAGCACGCCCCTGGATTCCTAAGAGCACGCCAGTCGGAATTGCCAATCGGGCCCGCGATCCATTTTATCACACAAACCGTTGGAAAACTGAAAGTAAACAATTTTTAGAAGATAATCCACTTTGTGTTGAATGTGAAAAAAAAGGGTTGTTAGTACCTGCAAAGTTAACAGATCACATCGTTCCCAAACCAATCTGTAAAGATCCCTGGGATCGCACCAACTGGCGACCGTTATGTGTCGCTTGTCATCCTCGAAAAAGTGCAATGGATAAGAAATATTTTAAATAATGAATACAACAAAAGGAATTAATAACCTGATTTCTGAATTTCTTTTAGAACTCGATTGTAAATCAAATACGATTGAAACGTATCATCGAACGTTGGCGGTATGGGTTAAATGGATGGTTATTAATGCAAATGTAAAGAATCCCACAAAGGCAGACATGATCCGTTATAAAACCCATTTAATGAACACCAGGCAAATAACAACAGTCGACAATTACCTCGCTTCTGTAAAGTTGTTTTTCAAATGGTTGAAAGATAAAGATATATGCGATGATATCGCAGTTGGTATTCACAGAGTTAAGCGATACAAGGGCTATCGTCGCGGCTACCTACAACCCGAACAAGTAAGTGATATGCTTTATTTGATGCCATTGAAATCCCATGTTGATCTTCGAAATTTTGCAATTGTCAATCTCATGGTTCGTACTGGATTACGTTGCAGTGAGGTGATTAGCTTAG
>JBBSDC010000246.1:0-4286 GCA_038249705.1 Bacteroidales bacterium
GGAAAGGAAGGAATAAGCGAAACGGCTTTTACGCCTTCCCTGGCTATACGGTTAAGCGTTGGAGTAGCTGTTTTATAGGGGTAATCCCATCGAAAGCCATCGAGGGACAATATAACGGTTGTCTGACCATTATTCTGAGCAAATAAACAATTGCTGTTAACTATAGCAATTGAAAGAATAATGAATAGCAATAACCGATATTTTTTGTATTTCATATTGCAAGGTCTCTTTTGATTCAAATAAAAAAAGCACCCGGATGATGTTTCCGGATGCTTTTTTAAAACTTAACAGAGGACTAGAAAATGTAACGGATGCCAAATTGAGCCTGGTAAACATTATCAATTGTAATACTCTTCACGAATGAATCCTTTATGAGAATAGTTTGAGTCACGTTATTTTCATCCTTAATAACCTGGGTAGCTAACTTGTATGAAGGTAACCCGGCTGCATTTGTTGAAGCAACAGTCAAAGGCGCATTTGTCGTGCTTACTGTACCTACTCCCCATTTGTTATTAAGCATATTTCCTGCATTCAGCACATCAAACCTGAACTGTAAGGTATTCTTCATTTGCTTTGGACCAACTTTGAAATAAACTTCCTGAACAAGTGAGAAGTTAACACGGTTGAGCCATGGGAAAGTGCCACCGTTACGCTCAGCATAACTACCACGACGAGTTTTCAAGTATGGATTATTATCAATATATGCGTCGTAAGCAACTTGTTCCTGTGCTGCAGAAAATACAACTGTAGGATCTGTTGATGATTTTGTAATATCTGCAAATTTCATTTCTGAAGCTTGATTAGGAATATAAATCAGGTCATTTGTCTGTCCGTCACCATTCAAGTCATTACCATATACATACGAAAGCTTGCCTCCGCTGTTCGAAACCACGCCTAACGATATGATGGTTGCACCACCTAATTTTTTACCATATTCAATGCGATAGTTTACGAAACCAATAATACGGTGTCTCAGATCATTATCAGCAAAGGATACGCCAAGGTAGTTCTGACCGGCAACTGTAGGCATATTGGCTTGAACTGTACTACCGACTGACTGAATATCCCTGGCCTGTCCATAAGTATAAGCTACATAACCACTGAAACCTTTTTGCATTGTTTTCTCAAGTTTGCCTGTCAATGTATAGGAACTACCCTCGGTAGTATTCTTCAGAACAAATACATTTGAATTGGCTGAGTTGATGAAACGGGCGGTACTGATAGCAGCGCTTCCGCTTACACCAGATGCAGGAAATCTGTCACGTGTATCAGGACCGGTAAATGGACGAGCAGGATTAGCTGCAATTAGGTTGGCATCAATATACCTCAGACCCTGAACGGTTTTGTTATAAATAAATTCGCCGGTTACAATAAGTCCCCATGGTAGCTTGTAGTCAAGAGCAAAGTCAGTTTTCCAGATTGTGGGATACTTCAGGTTGTTATCGGTAGCATTTACAGCATAGCGTGGCAATGTTGCTATATCAGGATTTGATGCAGGCAGGAATTGAGTTGGATCAGTCCTGAAAGGATAGGCTGTAGTGTTGGTATAGCTCAAAAGACCTGTATTAACGCCATTGTTGCCTAACTGGTTCGAAACCAATACCTGTGGTATACGCGAAATAAAATAACCGGTACCTCCACGGAATTGGAGCTTCTTGTCGCCTAAAACATCAAAGTTGAATCCTAGCCTTGGAGAAACCAACAAACGGGTTTTAGGAAAAGCTCCTGTGCTGATTTTGTAATCATCCCCATTTTCATCCTTATAAGTAAGACCTTCAACAATAGGATTGTTAAAGTCAGCTGCAGTTTCATTATTATAATCGAAAATATCAAACCTCAAACCTCCTATAATGGTAAGTTTTGGAGTGACCTTAAATTCATCCTGGGCGTAAGCGCTGATGGTCGAAACTTTAAGAACCTGTAAAGGCTCTGCTCCACCTGGTATACGGGAGTAGCGAAGGTTATACTGAGCAACTGGAACAGGAGATACAGGATTGGTAGGATTAACTTTAAAATCCAAAGCTGCAGTTTCAAAATCAGCTATTGAGTTGTAAACATAAACACCGTTCGATGAAGGGAAGAAAACGTTGTTTGATTTGTAATACTCGTATGATACTCCTGCAGTGAACGTATGATTACCCAAATAATAGCTGAGATTATTTGTCAAATTCAAGGTTGAATAGTTAAGTTTGTTGTTAGGTGTGAATGGGTCAAAGCCTATTGAGGTATAAGTTTTACCGTCTTTTAGGATATCAATAGTCGGGAATTGATCCGTTAGATAATTACGGTCTTCGTTTTGTTTATTGAAAGTAGCAATAAAGTTATTTGAAATTTTATTACTAAAATTCGAATTTAACTCAAATGCGATTGAACGGGTATCGTCCATAATCTCATAACCTGTGTTTTTAGGAGAGATAGCATCAGCCCTGTTGGTCCTGTTGCCAAAACCTGCAGTGTTGCTACTGTTACTATCGCTGATACGCTGACCTGCTGTGGAATTATGGAATGAGTAGCGGATGGAAAGTTTATGTATTTTACTGATGTTATAATCCAACCTTACAAGGAATTTCTGGCTCTTTACGTCATTATTGAAACCATCAAGAGCACCAAGATCACGTCCGAAATTAGTTTGCATGAATGTGGCCAACTGCTGCATATCAGCCTCAGTAACACGCGAAACATTTCCGGTTGCACCTGGTCTGTTCAATGACCAATCCAGGGCAGGATTGCTGCTTTTGAATTGTTCAGCATTAAAGAAGAAGAATAGTTTGTTCTTAATGATTGGTCCGCCAATACTTAAGCCGGCTGTTTTTTCATCAATATTTACTTTCTGAATATCTTTCCCATCAGCTTTTTTACCAGCCATACCATCATTCCTGAAAATATAATATCCAGTTCCATGGAATTCGTTGGTACCCGATTTAGTAACTGCATTTATACTTGCTCCTGAAAATCCAGATTGACGTACATCAAAAGGAGCAACATTGAGCTGAAGTTCTTCGAGCGCATCCAGTGAAACAGCCGTTGTACCTGTACGTCCACCTGCCTGTGCCGATGAACCGAGTCCGAAACCATTGTTAAATACGGAACCGTCAATAGTAAAGTTATTGAAACGCGAATCCTGCCCTGCAAACGAACTTCCGTTCCCGAAAGGGTTATATTTTATAACATCATTGATTGTGCGACCTATGGTTGGAACCATACTGATCTTAGCTGCATTGTAAGATGCAGAAGCACCTGTGCGGTCAGAACTGAATACATCACTGCGAATTGCAACGATTTCGACTCCGCTGATAGTGGAGCTGGTTTCCTCAAGTTTGAAGTCAAGGTTGCTGGAAACACCTAGAGAAAGCACAAGGTTTTCATTTATTTGTTCTTTATAACCAACAAAAGTTGTGGTAATTTTGTATGGCCCCCCGATTCTCATGTTATTGATTACAAAACGACCATCGGCATTGGTAAGTGTAGCATAAGAGGTGCCTGATGGCACATGAACTGCCAAAACAGTTGCTCCTGGCAAAGTTTCGCCTTTTGAGTCAGTAATAACTCCGCTGATACCTGATGTAGTTACCTGCCCAAAAGTGAGGGTTACATTCATCAAAAAGGCTGCAAGCAGTATAAACTGCCAACGGAATCTTCGCATTAATTTAATTGTTTTTTTCATGGTTGGTTGAATTGGTTTGCTAATTGGTTAGTTGATTGTATTTTGTTGTTTGTATTATCAAATGAATAATCATATCGATTTCATGCCGTGAGTACTTTCCCTTAACAGGCGCAAAAGTAGTTTTAAAACATTACTCCGGGCAAAACACAATGTTAAGAAAACATTATTTCCGAAAACAGTATGCAGAGGGCAAATGTAGCAAAATATATTTCGGATGAATACAGAAGTTATCAACACTTTCAGTACAATTGTTGAAAACTCAGGATTAGTGCCATGGACATTTTTTATCAATCAATGAGTTCAACTTTGACTTATGAAACTCCGAGACTGTAAAGTAGATTGTGTGAATAATCTGCATAGTTGAGCGGATGGTTTACACACTTGCACAAAGGGTCTGAATATTTATGCGGAGGGTCTGATAACTTATGCGGAGTATCCACACACGAGGCCAAACCTTAGAAACTTAAAATCACAGGGACTATTATACCTGAGTAGCCGCCGATGCCCCCGCCAGTTCCTGGCTACGGCTTTTAAGCCTGTAACTTAGTACCATTACTGAAAGTGCAATTATTGCAATAACCAGGAAACTCTGCGAATAGCCATCAAGTTTTGTAGCCATTGA
>JBBSDC010000247.1:0-4254 GCA_038249705.1 Bacteroidales bacterium
TGCTCGTTTCATGATGTACTCCGATGTCATGGAAGTTGAAGGAATAATAATTTGTGGTGGATGGAGTACCACTCTTGGCAGGATTGATCTTGCAAGAGAAGGTTTAAATGCTTACAAGACAGACGTTACTAACCTAAGGAAGAGAAGTGGTCAGTCAAGTTTTATGAGTTTGGAACAGGAAAATGGTGAACAACCCTTCGGATATTGGCCTTCATATGAGTATTTATATTCAAGAACTGTAATAGGCAATTCCGGAACTAAATCATCAGGCACCAATTATGTTGGTCCAGGAAAATCCACCGCTGGAAGCAATCTTATAATACAACAGGCAATGCTAGATGATGACAGACCAATTATGGTAATGGCCTGGGGTGGTCCAAATACTTTTTACCAGGCACTTCTTGATGCAAAAGCACAATTATCCAGTCAAGATTACTTAAAATTCATCAGCAAAGTACGCTGTATGGCTATTAAAGAACAGGACAACACATCTCCTTTGATTGGAAATAACTTTCCAGAAGCAAAGTATATGATTAACTGCGGATACTGCGAATACATGATGCATAATGATTCATATAACT
Organism: Bacteroidales bacterium; assembly: GCA_038249705.1. Classification (GTDB taxonomy): domain Bacteria; phylum Bacteroidota; class Bacteroidia; order Bacteroidales; family UBA4417; genus UBA4417. The sequence goes on from JBBSDC010000247.1 coordinate 582, forward strand.
GGGATCCAATAATAACAAATGACTGGGTAGATACATATGCTAGGAATCATGGCGCAATAGGAACATGGTATATGAAAGGGCGTTCGGAAGGTGATACTCCTTCCGTGTTTTCAGTTATTGCCCCGGGTGGGCTTCAGGATTTTTTTGAACACCCGGAATGGGGTGGTTGGGCTGGCAGACACAAACATGTCAGATCTAATCTATATGTAGCTTCTTACCATAATTGGTGGCTGACAACAGGTGTGGATCTTCCGACATTGATGGATTCGTTTTCTGCTGCTGGACTGAAGTATAAAAACGGTATGAGACGTTTTGTAGATGCTATTCAAAAGGATTTTGAAGCTAGATTTGACTGGGCAAAGGATGGCGTTGGCAATAAAAATCCTATAGCTTGCGTTAATGGTAATAGCGATAATAAACCATTGAAAATAAAACTTATTCCTGGTAGTCAATTGGTACTTGATGCATCCAATTCATCTGTATATAAGCCTAACAATCAGCTTAGCTATGAATGGTGGTATTATAAGGAAGCTGGAACCTACACAGGAAGTATTTCAATAAACGGAGTAGCCAATCCAATTCAGATATCACCTATTAAATCATCAACAGCTACTGTGAACGTACCTTCAGATGCTGGAAGTAGTTCAATTCATATAGTTCTTGTAGTTAAGGATAATGACCCTGTTGCACCTTTGTATAGTTATAAAAGAATAGTTCTTGATCCTTCATATGCACCAGCTACAACGCCTACACCGACCAATTCACCTACACCGAAGGTTACTAAAGGGGTCAGTCCCAGTAATTGACAATTGGCGATTGTTAGTGCTATCCGGGAATGTTTTTTGGCTCATCGGACATTTTTGTGGATGGAGTTGAGGAGCAGATTTAGTTTGCCGCAGAAGAAGAGGATTCTTGTGCGGTAGTTGGCAACGTTTCGGAACCCTCTTGCGGCTGTCTTGATCGATTGAATGCGACTGTTATATCCTTCGGCCATGCCGTTGCTTATATGATGCCGAAACCAACTTAGTATCTGATCCAAATGGCGCTTGAGCATCCGCGCCACTTTCTTCACCGGCTCCAACCGGATCGCCACCCGCTGCTCTTCCAGCACCAGTTCCACGTCCAACACAAGGTGAAGAGACATATAAAGCAAAAGAATACAGAAAGAAATATAAAAAACCAATTATTTTTGATGAATGCAGATATGAAGGAAACATACCCTGGTCATGGGGTAATTTAACCGCGAAATCAATGACTGAGAAATTCTGGAGAGGTTTTGTAAACGGAGGGTATGTTGGACATGGTGAAACTTATGTAACTGAAAATCCTGTTACTTTTCCAAATAAATCATCTGATATCTTATGGTGGTCAAAAGGTGGTAATTTGAAAGGGGAAAGCCCTGAAAGAATTAAATTTCTACGTGGAATAATTGAAACGGCTCCAGCCTATTTGAAGCCGGTTCCTTTAATTGCATCGTGGCTGCCTTATGCTGCAATAGGAATAGAGAATGAATTCTATCTGGCCTATTTTAATGATGATCAACCCGGAAGTGCAATAATTGACCTTGCTGAAAACTCTGTTTTTAGTGTTGAAATAATTGATACCTGGGAAATGACAATAACCCCGATAGAAAAGAAATTTTCAGGACATAGTTTAATCGTATTACCAGCAAAACCCTATATCGCAGTAAGAATCGTGAAACAAAAATAGAATGATAAATCTGCTACTACCCACATGCAATATAAAAGATTGGAGATTAATAGGTTATTCAAGGCATCGCATCAATGTCATAATATCGACTGGTATGGGCTGCTTATAAATCGGCCAGCGAGAACAAGGTGATAGAGATGGGTGATTTCTGATCAAGAATCCCTATTCATATTAGCTTGGATTATCTCTGTTTATTTAATGATTTATTAGTGAAAATAAATCAATTGCCAAAGGTCCTGTTCTCCAAAATAGTGAATGTTTTTAAATCGCGACCATGTCAAGAAATCATTTCAGACAATCACTTTTGCAGAGTTGTATTTGGAAATCGATCATGAATTATCTTCCTGACTTTCAGGTATTCACTCAGTCCAACCGATTTACTTCAATTTAGTCTAAACTTTGTCGTCATTTTGACTATGTGCTGTAAACGCGTCTATTTAGAATACTTTTGACTTACCAAATTACCATCCGATTTGAGCTCCTTCAGCTTAACTGAATTTCAATTCCAAAAACAGATTTAATAAGTTTCCAATCAATTATAATTCAATTAATCCTTTAACCCTTTAAATTTCACAACATGAAAATTACATTTACCAAGTACGTGTTGGCTGCAATTGCAATCAGCATAGGAATTACCCTCAAAGCACAGACAGCTTTGTTGAAGTATAATTTTGATGAAGGCACTGGCACCACCATAGCGAGTACAGGCACGTTATCAACAGCACTTTCGCTTACAGCTACTTCGCCGGTATGGTCGACCAACCTTCCTGGAGGAACAACAGGTTACAGTTTAGATTTTGGTACCAATGTCGGCAAATTTGTTGCTGAAAGCAGCACTCCAATCGAAGGTTTAAAGGGGTTAAGTTCATTTACCATCGCGGGGTGGATTAACAATAGGAAAACCGATGAAGGCGGCGGTGGAAACCGTATTGTTAGCTGGATAAACAACGGTGGTGATGGTGTTGACCTGGTATACCACTCAAACGGCAGTCTGCAGATTGCTGTCAATCAATGGCCTGATGTAGGTACACCTCTAAGTTCCGCTGATGTTATTACAACCGATCCGGACGCAGGAGTTGATAATTGGGTGTTTTTTGCTGTTACCTATAATTCAGGCGAGGCTATGGTTCGTTTTTACATAGGCAATAGCCAGAACGAAGCGACTTTAGACACCGAAACTGCTTACGACAGAGGAGTAACAGGCCAGAACATAGGAAAACTTGCTTTTGGCCATTTTAACGATGCTACCAGGAATGATGCATCCGACAGAATGCTGAGAGGATTGCTGGACAATATTGCCATTTTCAATTCTGACCTGTCGGTTACCGACATTGTTACTATTCAGAACGGGGGATCATTATCTTCGATTCCTGTCACAGGCATATCAGTTTCTCCTGCAACAGAAATGGTGTATGTAGGTGCTATAACGCACTTAACAGCTACCCTTTCACCATCAAATGCAACCAATCAAACCGTTACCTGGAGCAGCAGCAACAGCAGCATTGCCAGCGTTAATTCAGGTGGCATTGTAACAGGTGTATCAGCAGGAACAGCTACAATAACTGCTACCACCCAAGATGGTACATACACAGCATCAAGTTCAATTACAGTTGACACAAATCCTGATCCGAATGCTCACACCATTGAACTTGTACTAAACGGTGACGGCTGGGGCTGGGTCTGGTCATTTGAATATTATAACGGCACTTCATGGACTAAAATAGACCACAATGATGCATCAATATCTTACTTCAGTTTTGGGGCAAATGGCAACAATCACGAATCTAATACTACTGGTGCTTTTGCTAAATTCTGGTTTTCAGGTACCGGAATCAGATTGTATGGCGAGAAACATGATTATGGTGGAACAGGCAAAATTTATATTGATGGCGTTTATAAACAAGACGTAAGCTTTAATGCAGCATCAGGAGAGTGGAATATTGTTATTTATGAATTTTATACA
>JBBSDC010000248.1:0-4241 GCA_038249705.1 Bacteroidales bacterium
ATGAACGTATTCATGGCTACGATTTTTTATGGTTCCTGATCTGTTCTTCAACCAGCAATTTTATTTCTTCCAGCTCTTTGATACTCAGGTTTTCACTCTGGGTAAAAAACGATGCCAGCGCTTTGTACGAATTACTGAAATAATTTTGCGTGAAATTATTCAGATATTCTCGTGAGTAATCCTCTTTTTGAACCAATGGATAATACTCGTGGGTGCGTCCGTATGCTTTGTGAGCAATAAAACCTTTTTGTTCGAGTATGCGTACTATGGTCGAAACAGTGTTGTAGGCAGGCTTAGGTTCGGGTAACCGGCTTACAAAATCGTTTACAAATCCTTTCTCCAGTTCCCAGAGGACCTGCATAATCTGTTCCTCGGCATGGGTTAGTTTTTTCATGATTCTGAAATTATGACACAAATATACAACTAAAAACATAGTTATGCAACTAAAAGATTAATTTAGGACGATTTTTTTTAATTTTACGTCTTCACCGCATTATATATTAATATGTTGTATATTTGAAATGGTAAACCGACACGCTATGAAAAAGATATTTATTATTATCAGTGTTTGTGTTTTTGCATTTGCAAACACTTCGGTTGCCGATACAATTTATGCCCAGGTGACCGCCGATACTGCAACCATCTGGCATAAGGACTTCCATGCCAATTGCGGATCGTTGTATATGATGGATTTTGTAATGGCCGATAACCATATTAATGTTTACGAGATTGACACTGGCGGTATAGCTAATTGTTTCTGTTATTTCGATCTCAACACTGTAATTGCTGCATTATCACCTGGTTATTACACGGTTGATGTTTATGAAAAATGGAGGGAATATCCGAACGACAGTAGTTTTTTAGGCTCCACTTCATTTGTAATTGAAGGCAGTATGCCAAATGTTCCTTATTTGCTAAGAAACTTTCAGAGTGATTGTTTTCAGAATGTTGGAATTGAAGATATTGCAATATCAAATGAGCCAAACCCGATAATAGAAATTTATCCAAACCCGGTTTCAGGTATAGCAACAATAAATATGACTTTGGCCAAATCCGATCAGGTGGAAATTACAGTATTTAACAGCATGGGTCAAACAGTAGAAAAAGTGTTTGGTGGCTGTCCGGGAGAAGGGAATCAGAAAATAGATTGGGACGTTTCCGGATTTATAAAGGGTATTTATTATCTTAATTTCAAGGTAGGTGACGATGTGTTTTCACGAAAAGTACTTATTGCATATTGAGGTGTTAAGTGCATATTGATAAAAACTCCGTCCGAAGCATAACAGTGCAGGACGCGTTCGAACGGAGCAAATGTTAGAATATCAGATTCATTATTCGAACCTGAAACTTCCTGAATATGAACCATAATTGATGGTAGAAATTCCGTTTTGAGTGTTGCCTGTATATTTTTGCTGTCCAGGTAGTATGTACACTTTAATAATACCTTCCTGGCCGACTTTAAGCAAGCCTGCATGTACGGCGGCTTTTCCCAGTCGCGAATCATCGGTATATATCCCATCGGCACCACCCCACACTGATCCCTGATCGGTGCCGGTTACTCTAACAGTATAAACCCGGCCGTTGTTGTTGCGAAGACTTACTATATTTCCTGGATCCTTGTTTATTTCTGCCACTGACAAAGTGCCGCCTGTTCCTTCTTCGAACTTATAACTTCCCGAATATGCTCCGTAATTAGTGGTTGAAATCCCATTATTGGTGCTGCCTTTATAGCTCGGCTGCCCGGCGAGAATGGTCACTTTAACTACTCCTGTTTCGCCGATTTTTAACAGTCCGGCATGAACTGCTGCCTTTCCCAATCGCGAATCATCAGTATAAATACCATTTGAGCCTCCCCATGCCGAGCCTTGATCCGTTCCGGTAACCTTAACAGAGTATGTCTGGCCATTGTTGTTGCGGTAGTTTGTCATACTTCCGGGTTCAGTGATAATGTCGGTGGTAGCAATAGCGGTGCTGGTATTATTTGTTGAACCACCCGCAAACTTATAACTCCCTGAATATGCTCCATAATTTGTGGTTGAAATCCCATTATTGGTGCTGCCTTTATAGCTCGACTGCCCTTCGAGAATGGTTACTTTTACTACTCCTGTTTCGCCGATGCTTAGCAGGCCTGCATGAACTGCTGCCTTTCCCAAACGCGAATCATCAGTGTAAATTCCATTTGAGCCTCCCCAAACCGAGCCTTGATCCGTTCCGGTGACCGTTACCGAGTAGGTCTGACCATTGTTGTTGCGGTAGTTTGTCATGTTTCCCAGGTCAGCCAGTATAGTGGATCCTTGAGAAAATGCTATTCCTATGTAAAACAAATTAATTATCAGTAAAGTAATTAACGTCTTTGATGTTTTCATATTTAGGGCCTATAAGATTTGCTTACTCTTTGTTGGATTTTCAGCTTTCTCCGTATGTTTCAGATAGTTTAATCAGTGTTGGGAAATGCCAATTTCTGTTGCGGGCGCAGGATTTACCGACAAAGGAATCTGATCTGCTGGAAATCATGTAATTGCTTAGGAGGTTCTGCGTTGTATGTCATATATTGCGATGCCGTTTGCTATTGATAAAATCAGTTAAAGGTATTAAATTTTTGTTCTATAGATATGTAATCTTTATGGTTTTATTTTTTTTAGTAGAAACCGGGATATAATAATTATTAGTCAGGCATTTTTTAGCAATTATGCAATATCTGATAGAAGCAAACTATTTATACTTTTCAAATTCATTCAATAAAAAAACCCGAAAGCTTTCTTCAGCCTTCGGGTTGATTCCTTTTACAGTACTTTGTTTTACAACGAATCTATCAATTCATCCGTCATTTCAAGGTTGTGATATACAGCCTGTATATCATCGTCTTCTTCAAACATTTCGACAAGCCGCATTACCTTTTTTGCAGTTTCCAGATCTACTTTGGATGTATCTTTCGGAATACGCTGGAGTTGAGCACTTTCCGGCTCAATCTTCATTGCTTCCAGTTTCTTCATCATAGCGCCAAAATTCTCCATGGCAGTTGTAACTGTAAAATAGCCTTCTTCGAACACCATATCTTCGGCACCGGCTTCAATCATTTCCATTTCAAAATCATCGGGATCGAGCGTGCCTTGTGGAATAGTAAATATCCCTTTGCGATCGAAAATAAAACTCAGCGAACCGTTGGTCCCAAGGTTGCCGCTGTATTTGTTGAAATACATTCTCACATTGGCAATGGTACGTTGCTGGTTATCGGTAGTACATTCCAGAAAAATGGCTGTTCCGCCGTTGGCATACCCTTCGAAGGTGCATTCAATAAAGGAAGCTCCGTCTTTGTCCGATCCTTTGCTTATGGCGCGCTGTATATTATCTTTCGGCATGCTGGCACCTTTGGCATTGGCAATGGCCAGCCTGAGCCTTGGATTCGAATCAGGATCAGGGCCGCTTTCTTTTACAGCAACTGTAATTTCCTTGTTTATTTTGGAGAATATTTTCGACCTTTTGGCATCCAATGCTCCCTTTTTGCGTTTAATGGTCGACCATTTATTATGTCCCGACATATGTATTTGTATTTCAGGTTTCGATTAGTGAAAATAAAAGTAGGCTGGCTTTATTTCTGTGTTTTGTGTATAATCCGGTTATTAGGTTTTGGAACGAAAATGCTAATTTGAAGTTCTTAATTATAATCAAAACTTTGTCCTTCATTTAGCTGCACATTTAATTATTCAATTAATTATTCATTTGTAGTTCAGTGATATACGGCTCGGGAAAAGCCTTTTATCCATACTCCTGATCCCCGGGTGTTGTCTTTCAAACTGGGGCAAAGTTAATGTTTTGGCTGTAAAAAAAAAACTGCCCTTTTTCAGAGGGCAGTCTGGCAACCAACCAAATGCAATTAATACAATGAGAATATAAAAAAAGCTTTAAAGTTTCAAATAATCAGGCTCTGTTAAAAACCTACCAGTGTAATGCCTACTTCAAACGGGTATGCAACAGGCCCTTTATCGTTACGGAACATCTCACTGAATGAATACGTTCCGTAAAGGTTTATTATTCCCCAGCCAATAGTTGCCATGCCGTTTAAGATGAAGGGATTTATGTAAAAGTCACCTTTGTTTTTTGTTTTCGAGTCATTAATCTCGTTTTTAGTATGCGACCACATCCTTACTGATCCTACTGCGCCGGCACCTACATGAAAACTGTTCGTTTTCATTTTACTGTTTGTCTGGAATTCGAGTAAGAGAGGGATCCTGAGTGAGGCC
>JBBSDC010000249.1:0-4159 GCA_038249705.1 Bacteroidales bacterium
TACTGATAACGCATATGTGATTGTTGTAAAAACAAATATCGATAATCAAACAATCAGTGTTAGTCACGCATTCGGACTTCAGAAGCTGATTGAAAAAATAAAACGTACCATCGGATTTGATTTACTGAATCTGAAAGTATCGTTAAATAACCTCACCCAGGAACAAAGATTATTATATCAGGAAAGAGTGTTAACCCACATAACACAAAATCCTTTATATACAATCTCAGCTCACTTGGTAGATGAAATGATTTGTAAGGCTATCGAAAAGATGGCTGGAATTACTTCTGTTTATTCCATCGGTTTTTTATGGGAAGAACAACTTTTCGGAGGTATAGCTATAATCTGTAAAAATAATTCAATCATTAGCCGACACGAACTGGTTGAAACTATTGCAAACTTAGGCTCTATTGCCATACAGCGACTACATGCAGAGGAACACCTGCAAAAAGAGCACAAAAACCTGAATGCAATACTCTCGTCGTCGCCGGTAAGTATGCTGGTAATTGATGAGAATGCACTAATAGTAAAAGCCAATCCTGCAGCTGCCCGCTTGTTTAATACCAACATTCAGAATATCGAAAAACAATTGTGCGGGGAGTTTCTCGGATGTGTTAACAGGCTCGAAAATGCTAAAGGATGTGGGCATTCGTCACTTTGCACAGCATGCAGCATAATGACTTCAATTAAAAAAGTGCTGCAGCAGGATCAACTAAAATCTATTGATCAGGAATCGGAAATCATATGCGAAACCGAAACAGGAACTTCACGGCTTTGGATACAATTCAGCATTGAGCCTTTGATGCTGAATGGAAAAAAACACCTTATCCTTGCTTTGCACGACAATACGCAACGTAAAAAGGCTGAAGAAGAAAAACTAAAAACTGAAAAACGCTACCGCTCGCTCATTGAGCATGCACCCGATGGAATAGTGTTAATTGATGAAAGCGGGGAAATGAAATTTGCCAGCAATTCAGCAATGCATATGTTTGGTTATGATGCAAGCGAAATTATTAACATTAATCCTATTGAACTTACACATCCGGAGGATTTGCAATTGGTATTATCTAAGCTGAACGATCTGCTTGCAAATCCGCATAAAGTGCATACACTTGAATATCGTTTTAAACATGCTGACGGATCGTGGCACTGGATACAAAGCACATTCAGCAACCTATTGTCCGATAAAAGTGTGGAGGCAATTGTAATCAATTTCCGCGATATTACCGAAAGCGTGCTGGCAGCTGAGGAACTGAAACAAAGTGAACAGAAATATCGCCTGCTCGCTGCTAATGTTTCAGATGTAATATGGACGATGGACAAAAATTTCAAATACACCTATATCAGTCCGTCAATTTTTCAACTGCGCGGGTTTACGCAGGACGAAGCAATGAATGAAGACTTCGAAATATCAATGACTAAAGAATCATTGCAAAAAGTCAGGGAGCAAATCAGTAAGAGCTTGATTGAAAAACCAAGAGGGGAACATGCAAAACCCAGCGTACTTGATATTCAGCAAAAACGTAAAGATGGTACTCTGATCTGGGTCGAAATATCAGTGAGGTTTATTTATAACAGCGAAAAAGAAAGACTTGGAGCTGTAGGAGTTTCAAGAGATATTACTAAACGCAAACAGGCTGAAGATGAACTTAAAGAGTCGCGTCAACAGCTTTTGGATATTATTGATTTCCTTCCTGATGCTACTTTCGTAATTGATAATGATAAAAAAGTTATTGCATGGAACAAGGCAATGGCAGAAATGACCGGTGCCAGCAAAAAAGACATGATTGGGAAAGGAGACTATGATTATTCGATTCCATTTTATGGTAAAAGGCAAATGCAATTGCTCGACCTTATTGATATTGACGATAAGGAGCTACAAAGCCGGTACAGCAACATGCGGAAAATCGGAAATTCGCTATATGCTGAAACTTATACTCCCGCACTTTATCAAGGTAAAGGTGGATTTATTTCCGTTTTTGGGGCGCCTCTTTTCAACAGCAATGGCATTCGGATAGGAAGCATTGAATCAATACGTGATATTACTGAGAGTAAGAAAGCAGAACAGGCATTAAAGGAAAGTGAAGAAAAATACCGAAGCATGGTCGATCTGCTGCCCGATGCTGTTATTATTCATTCGGAAGGCAAAATACTATTTGCAAATTCAGCTGCCCGCAAAATGGTGGGTATTAAATCGATGAACCAAATAACCACTAAAACCATCATGGAATTTGTACATCCTGACTCTGTAAATTTCGCCCAAAAAAGAATTAATCAGATTTTATTAACAGGAAAACCCTCTGGTTTTGCTGAAGAAAAAATCATCAACATAAATAATGAAACAATTGAAGTTGAGGTAATTGGCATTCCTGTTACCTATAATGGGAAACGTGCCATACAAACAATTGCCAGAGATATTACACTACGCAAAAAAGCTGAACAGGAAATAAAGCTAAAGGATGAATTGCTTCACCTCACCGGCGATATGGCCAAAGTTGGCGGATGGGAATTTGATGCAGTTACCAAACAAGGCATCTGGACGGATGAAGTTGCCAGGATATATGATTTGGATGTGAATGCAATAAATAACGTTGAAATAGGGATCAGTTTTTACAATAACGAATCGCTGATAAAAATTACTGAAGCCATACAAGCAGCTATTGATAACGGTACTCCATATGACCTTGAACTCGAAATGACTAGTGCCAAAGGCATTAACAAATGGGTACGTACTTTGGGTGTTCCTATAATGGAAGGAAATAAAACCGTAAAAGTGAGGGGAATATTTCAGGATATTAGCAGTAGAAAAGAAGCTGAATTGGTACTCGAAAATGAAAGATTACAACTGCGGACACTAATAGAAACCATTCCTGATTTAATATGGCTAAAAGATCCTGATGATAAATATCTTTTGTGCAATCCGATATTCGAAAGCTTTAACGGCATTCCGGAAGCTAATTTAATTGGGAAAACTGATTTTGATTTCGAAAAACCTGAATTAGCCGAAGTACTGAAACAACATGATATTAAACTGATACAGTTAAATAATCCTGTTATTTATGAAGAGTGGGTAACCAGAAAATCAGACGAGCAACAACGCTTAATTGAAACCATTAAAACCCCTATGTTCGATACTGAAGGTAAGCTTATTGGTATTTTGGGCGTTGGAAGAGATGTTACTCAATACCACGAATCGCAGGAATCGTTGCGCGAACGCGAGGAAATATACTCAACCATTGTTAACCAGGCCTACGATGCCATAGTGTTGATTGATATTGAAAAAGGAGAGTTTATTGAGTTTAACGAAGCTGCCTGTAGCAGGCTTGGATACACACGTGCAGAATTCGAAAAACTCACCCTTAAAAATATTGAAATCTCAATTAAACCTGAAAATCTGAAGCAAGCACTCCATGATCTGCGGCTTGTAAAATCTTCTGTTTTTGAAACAAAACATCGCACCAAATCAGGAGAGATACGCGATATGCGCATCAGTTCGCGGCTTATAACTATTCGTGATATTGATTATTTATCAACTATATGGACCGATATTACTGAAAAAAATAAGAGCGAAGCATTGTTAAAGGAAAAAGACCTCATTTTCCAGTCGCTGCTCGAATATAGCCCGGTACATTTATTTTTTAGGGATCATGAATCAAAAGCCATGCATCTAAGCCGGAATTACGAATTGTTGTTAGGAAAACCGCTCAGCGAAATAATCGGGAAAGATCCTCGCGAGCTATTCCCTCATGACTATGCCGATGAGATAATTGCCCGCGAAAAACAAATGTTATTTGATGGGAAATTAATTGAGTACAACGAAACCCTGGATGGTAGATTTTATAATACCATTAAATTCCCGATTTTCAGGGATTACGCTCCTCCAATGCTTGCCGGGTTTACAATTGACATTACCGAACAGAAACTTGCCGAAGAAGCACTGAAGGAAAATGAAGAAAAACTCCTTACCCTCATTAATTCATCACCTGATATCATTTGTTTTAAAAATGCCGAAACCCAATGGATACAGGCTAATGACAGTATTCTTGAACTTTTCCAGCTTCAGAATGTCGACTATTTCAATAAAACTGACAATGAGCTGGCAACTTTTACATCCGGGGTATTCAAAGATGCACTTAATACATGCAGCATAACTGACGAA
>JBBSDC010000250.1:0-4096 GCA_038249705.1 Bacteroidales bacterium
ATCATTTATCATAAGCAATCTCCTCCTACAGTTCGTGCAATTACTAAAGGTACTATTTTTGAAGCACCTAAATTACTCAAATATTTTCCTATTTCTTTTATCGTAGCACCACTATCAAAAATATCATCAATCAAAAGTATGCTTTTCCCCTGTATTTCAGTAGGTTCTGTGTGCATAAACGCATCCATGACATTTTCTGTTTTCAAATACCTGTTTTCGAACACCTTTTGCTCACTGGTATGTCTGGATTTATGCAGGTTGTGAGAAATAGGAAAGTTGAGTACCTGCGAAAGTTTTTCGGCGAAATTCTTAACAAGATCGCCCGATTTGGTTGGTGGTACATAAAGGATGAGGTCGAATTTTTGCTGACCAAATTTTTTACGGTAAGCTTTTAACATCAAAGTAAGTAGGAAATCAGGAAAATCACCTGCGTTTTCATATTTGCACCGGTGAAGTGCAGCACCGACATTAGAAACACCGTAATAAGAAGCAGCCACTCCATTTTCGAGCTTCGACCCTTTTACATCCATTTCAAGCTCAGGAAAATAGTTTTCGCGGAAATCCTGAAGTTTTTGAGTCCATTCGGGATTTGATGTGACTGTTATTTTTTTCAAGCCGGTGTTATCACAATTTGTAAACACTGTTGACGAATTATCGCCCAGAAAATCACAGAGGTATTTCATGCGCGAGCCATCAGTGTTAATATATCCGATCATTCTATCCAGGTCAGCGGTTTTAATGGCCCTCAACTCCTCGAATAGTTTTGTATTGAGAGGTGGCGCTCCGGGAATGTATTCGAATTTCTTACTACTGCCAATTGTTACTTCACGAATAATTTTTTGCTCAATAAGATCAGCCTTGATTACACGAATCTGAGTCTGTTTCAGATTGGTGTGCTTCATCAGATCTCTTTCACCAAGCAAGGCGGTTTTTACTTCGGCTATTACTTTTTCATACTTTTTAATTGAAGGTCTTCCGCCCTCGATAAAAGCCTCCGGCAACTCCCGGTCCTTAGTATGATAAAAGAGTATGATATAGGCTGGCTCTCCATCCCGGCCCGCCCGACCGATCTCCTGGTAATAATGTACCGGCGACTGCGGAATTTGGGTATGAATAATAAAACGAATATCGGGCTTGTCGATGCCCATGCCTAAAGCGTTGGTAGAAATAACGCATTTCCATTGATTGGACATCAGACCATTTTCGATGGCTATGCGTGAAACCGGATCAAGGCCTGCATTGTAACCAATGGAAGGAATTTTAAGGTACCCGAACCATTTGGAATAAATTTCGGTTTCGACCCTTGTGCCGGTATATAACACACCCGAACCCGGAAGTCTGTGTAAATTCCGTCCCAGCCATGTTAACTTATCGTCTTCTTCCTCAACTTTAATAACGAAGAGCCTGAAGTTTTCACGCATCAGGTTGCCCCTGATAATTGTGAGGTCAGCGCCCATCTGCTCTGCAATATCGGCTTCTACTTTTTTGGTGGCGGTGGCGGTTGTGGCCAGAACGGGCATACCTTTGGGAAGTAATTTTACCAGGTTAATTATCCTTCGGAAGGAAGGCCTGAAATCGTGACCCCATACTGAAATACAATGCGCTTCATCGACCACCACCATGGAAAGGTTCATTTGTCGGGTAGCTTCAATCCAAGCTGCATTTTCCTGGCGTTCGGGAGCTATGTACAGGATTTTGATTTTCCCCTGTATTGCATCCTGGATGATAAGCGCATTTTCCTCGGGTGTTTGCTCGCTGTTGATGCATTTGGCATTAATTCCCAGGCTCATCAGCTTCTTTACCTGGTCGCGCATTAAAGCTATTAACGGAGAAAAAATAACTGTGGTACCCGGAAAAAGAAAGCCTGGAAACTGAAAACATAGTGACTTTCCAAAGCCTGTTTTTTCGATAAGCAGAACCCTTTCGCCTCTCAGGAGTTTTTCAATAGTTACCCATTGTTCATCATAAAACCGATTGAAACCGAAATTTCGATGCAAGACTACTTCTGCTTCCTGGCGTGTCATATATTAAAAATTTATTTATTCCTTGACGTCCCCTTAGTACAAAAATTGGTTGCCATATTTTCCACAAAAAATCGCCACACAAAGGTCTGTTATTTTTAAGCATATTTGATGCTTATTATTTTGGCAACCAAGCCCTGAATATGAACAATTCAAAAGAAAACGTTCAATAAACTCACAAACAGAATTATTTCCGGCGAGTTTCACAACGGCAAAAGATCCTCAATCGAAATGTCTGTATCATCCGCTTTCGGACCTTCACGCATTTCTTTTTCCATCTCTTCGCAGATATCGCAGTATCCAATAAAAGGGCAGGTTTTAATATCGAAATTGCAGAATACTATTTCTGCCCGTCCAAACGAAACATAAACACGTTCGCTATCCCACACAGCGCGGAGGAGTTTGTATTTTTTTTCGTCGGGAAAGTTTACCGGAAAATCAGCATAAAAATTATAGTGGTTAAGCAAAGCTTCCAGTTCTCGGGCAAGCAGCGATTTTTGCTCAGGGGTAAGCACATCATCCACAGGAAGATATCCGGTTTCGATATCGGTTATAACCGAAAGAGGCTCAGGTTTCCCATAAATAGTTTCCTGAACATAAGCCAGGTCCTCAACTTCGGCTTCATTTTCTACATCGGCAAATTCCCATACAGCCATATCGGGAGGAACAATCTTTGTACGCGATTCCCTGATATCGGCAATCAACCGGCGAATGTACTTATCCATACTTTAAAAATTTATTTATTTCAATATCCCTTCCTTCCTGAATTCATCTTTCATAGCTGTACGGCGATTATACAGAAGGCAAAGATCGTTTATCAGCTTGTTTGTGGCTGCCGTATTCTGTTCGACCGATAAAAGTAATTTTAAAAGTTGGGCAGCGTATTTGTAACTATCGCGGCTCATGTTTTTATCAAGGTAATTTCTGACTTTCTTTTCAGCAATTGCCATGCATTCGGATGGATACACATTAATAACGGGTCGCAGGAGAAATAAATATTCCCAAATCTGGTGGTCGGTAACCCCTGCAAATTGCAGTATGCGTTGAAACATTCCTTCGGATTCGAGTACCTGAATATAAAATTCGCGGTTATGTGAAGTCTCCAGTATGGAAAGAAAACTCTCCTTTTCTGTTACTGAAAACAATTTTGCTAACCGCGAATAATCTTCTATCATTCTATTTTGCAATACTTTAAATGATAGAACCTCTTTGGCAAACTGAATATCAAAGGTATCATCAATGGTTTCGGAAATAATATCGACCAATTCGCGCGAAAAGATCGGGAACAGTTTTTTAGCATTCCGGTAAAACGCCAAAGAGTTGTTTGTGGCTTCAAACTCCAGCAAATCTTTTGCAATGGCAATATGATCGGGACTCATCTTTACAGCTTCCTGTTCCCAGGATGCCGGGTTGCCATACCTTGTTGATTGTAAATAGGAAAGAGGAAACAATTTAACAGCAACTTGGTTGGTAATAAACTCATCATAAATTTCAGAGCAGCTTTCGGGATTGTTTTTTAGCAGACTTTGAATCAGCTTATCATGAACTTTGGTATCAAATGTATTGGCTTCGCCATGTTCGAAGCATTGTACGATTTCCTTGAAAGTGGATACTACAGCATCAACGTTGAGGATAGTTTTACAAATAACGATTTCAATGGAATCCGCAATCCTGCTGAAACACCCGTTTAAAAACCCCTGAGGATCGCCAAGATTATCGTTGGGATCATCAATATCAGCTTCATAGCAGGCAATCAGCAATCCGGTGAGTTTTGCCATCATGGTATTCAACTCTCCTTTCGAAAGCAGGTCAATATATTCATCGCTGAAGGAATCAAACATATCGTTGATTTCTTCCTCTGCAACTTCCTGTGCAATTTCCCACTCTTCGTAATACCTGTCGTGGCGGTTATCCCAGCGGTCGTAATCGGTTTCCTCAAGATCAATGGCTTCAAGCGCATCCTTGCAGGCAGCGGCTTCTGCAATAACGACCTCGTTGAAGTTAATTGGCTTATACGGTTTGCCTTTCTGGTTATTGGTAAAATAATTAATAAACTGCGACTGTAGTTCCGGTGA
>JBBSDC010000251.1:0-4065 GCA_038249705.1 Bacteroidales bacterium
CTGATGTCGGAGGCATTCAGTTTCTTTTAATTTCCTATCAGAAATCACATATCTAATTTTGCTATCATAAATCAATACTATAAAAAAAGTGAAAACCACTCAGCTAAATTTCAAGAAAACAGGAATGCTATTCCTGCTATGTTTAACTTTCGGATTCTCATTTTCGCAAAGCAATCTTAAGCAAACGGTAAGAGGTCAAATAGTTGATGCCGATACAAAAATACCCTTGATAGGCGCCACCATAATTATTGAAGGTTCTAATCCGATAATGGGCACAACCGCCGACTTTGACGGAAACTTTCGTTTGGGAAAAGTGCCAGTTGGAAGGCATAATTTTATAGTAAGTTATGTAGGATATGAATCTTATAGTTTATCGGAAATTTTGGTTAGTTCAGGCAAAGAAGTTGTGCTCAATATTGAACTAAAAGAATCGTCGTTAACACTTAACGAAGTTGTGATTACGGCTAACTCAAATAAAGACAGGCCTATAAATTCCATGGCAACATTGAGTGCACGTACTTTCAGCGTAGAAGAAGCTAGCCGTTATGCGGGTGGTTTAGATGATCCGGCCAGATTAGCTTCGGCATTTGCCGGTGTTGCTACAACTCAAACTACAAACAATGCCATTATTATTCGCGGAAATTCGCCACGTGGTGTTTTATGGCGGGTCGAAGGCGTAGATGTTCCTGCCACATTTCACTTTCCCAATGTTGATTTTGTAGGCGGTGGCGGTTATACGGTATTCAGCAGTCAGATGCTCCGTAATTCGGATTTCTACACAGGAGCTTTCCCAGCTGAGTATGGTAATGCTCTTTCCGGTGTGTTTGATGTTAAAATGAGAACAGGTAATGCCGAAAAAAGAGAGTTTACCGCCGGAATCGGGGTACAAGGTGTTGATTTTTCGGCAGAAGGACCATTTGTAAAAGGGAAAAAATCAACCTATCTATTTAACTATCGGTATGGTACACTCGGTCTGATAGGGAAAATAGTGAACTTTCCTAATTTACCCGCCTTTCAGGATTTGACTTTTAAATTTGATTTTCCTACTCAAAAAGCAGGTTCATTTACATTGTGGGGAATGGCAGCCGACGATATTAACAAGAAAACGGCTGAATCGGATTCTACAAAATGGGAAAATTCCATCAGTTATATGAAGCAGGATTATAAAAACCGTTTTGGAGCTATTGGTTTATCGCACCGCATTACCTTAGGGAAAAACACTTTTGTAAATACAATACTCAGTGCCGATGGTATGCGATTTACGTTCGACAAAAAAGAATATTCGCTGGATATGCGCATGCTTCCCGTCGATTTTATTCAAAGTACCGAAGGTAAATACTCATTCAGAACAACTGTGAACCATAAGTTTAGTCCAAAAGTAAGTTCGCGTACAGGTGTTACTTTTAATAGTATGTTTTTCGACAATACCCTCAAAAAAGCATTCTTTACCAACCCCGACCATATGGTTACTTTTGTTGATAATGACGGTACAGCTTTTTCGGCACAGGCATTTACACAGTTTAAAATAGATTTGTTGCCCAATCTTTCATCTAATATTGGCGTACATTCCATGTATCTGGATGTAAACGACAAAGCCACTATCGAACCTCGTGCAGGTATAAACTGGGGTTTCACTGAAAAAGATGAATTAAGTCTGGCTTACGGCTTACACTCGCAAATGGAAGAGTTGCGAACGTATTATTCCGAAGTAAATAATAACGGAGTAATTGAAATGCAAAACAAAAATCTTGGTTTTATGAAATCGCACCATTTTGTGTTGGGTTACAACCGAAAAATCGGCGATGTTGTCCGCATTAAAGTTGAACCATTTTATCAAATATTGGAAGATATTCCGGTATATGCAAACAGTTCATTCTCTATTATTAATGTAACTTCAAACTGGGCTGTTAATCAAAAACTCGAAAATACAGGAACAGGTAAAAATTATGGTATTGATTTTACCCTTGAACGTTTTCTAAAAAATGGTTATTACTATTTGTTTACAGCAAGCATTTTCGACTCAAAATATACCGGCAGCGATGGAAAGGAATACAATACAGCATTTAACAGAGGCCATGTAATTAACCTGCTTGCTGGAAAAGAATGGATGATAAAAGGCGAAAATGTGCTTGGTGTAAGTGCAAAAATTACTTTTATGGGCGGATTGCGATACACTCCCGTATTGTATGACGAATCATTGGCTGCCAGATGGGCAAAACCCGATTATTCCAGAGCGTATGAAGGACAATTTCCCTCTTCAACCGGGGTTGATTTATCAATTACATACAAGATAAACAAAGAAAAGTATACCGGTACATGGTATTTCATGATTAAAAATGCACTCATGCAACCCGATTACAGCGACCCATTCTATGATCGTATAAAAAAAGATGTGATTATTGATGAGATGAAAATGCCATTCCCATCGCTTGGGTATAAGATTGAGTTTTAGTAATGAGCTGACAAAAAAAATACCCCGATTGGTTGTGGTACTTATGAATGAGGCAATTTAAACTTTATGATAATATTAACTGCTTATCTGCTTAGGGCATGTTGATGGCTCTTTGTAAATGTATATACATTAACATGATTGATTTCTTTACCCGGAAGAAAAGCTCACATTTTTCTTATTTTCTATAAACCTAATGTAATGAACCACATAGCAACTCAGGAACATGGGTTTCACGTAGGTAACCGGGGAAAATCATAACTTTTTCTATGTGAAATTCTATGTATTTTTTTCCGCTATGGCGGGAGTAGTTATGCTTATGTGGTTCATTTGTTTAAAGGGGTTAAGCCATTAATTTTATTACTTATTTGATTATTCCAGCCGAAGTATTTCTTCCCGAAAATATAATATAGCGTACCCAAACTGATATTTTTTAAAACCATTCTCCATTCATTTAATTCCAGAAATCGCACTTTCAACCTGCAAATCAGCACATTCAACAACTTTTAATTTTCCTGCAGGACGCACACATCTAATTTTGCTTTCATAATTTTTAACTAAAAAACATGAAAGCACATTTCCACCATTTCTTATTAATGACAGCCTTAATTCTGGCATCTGCTTTTGTGCAGGCCAACAACCCAACAGGCTCGGTTAAAGGCCGGGTACTCGATACACAAAAGCAACCAGTGCCATTTTCGACCGTAGCGCTTCTGAATCCTAAAACCATGGCAATTGAAAGAGGAGCTGTATGCAACGAAAAAGGAGAATACACTATTGAAAAAGTCAATACCGGCGAATATATCCTTTCGGTGCGTATGCTCGGCTTCGAATCCAATGAAACGGAGCATATTGTAATTGACATTAAACACCTTTCGGTAGAAAAAACAGTGGTTTTGAAATCATCCAGCCAGGATCTTCAGGGAGTTGTTATTGCTGCCAAATACGATTTTGTGGAGCAGGCAGTGGATAAAACCATTATTAATCCGAATGCTTCCATCACTACTGCATCGGAAAATGTGTACGAAATACTTAAAAAAACACCCGGTATTACTATCGACAATGACGATAATATTACGTTGAAAGGTATGCAGGGCGTAGTTGTTATGATCGACGAAAAGCCAACCTATGTTTCGGGAAAAGACCTGGCTCCGCTTTTAAAAGGTCTGCTCGGGAAAAACATAAAAAGCATCGAAATTATCGAAAACCCGTCGGCGCGATTCGATGCTGAAGGCAATGCCGGCATCATCAATATTAAAACAAAACATAACAAAGCACCCGGTTTTAACGGAAACATCAATTCAGGGCTCACGTTTACGCGAACGGTAGGCGGAAATGCAGGCCTCGACCTGAATATGAACTTAGGCAAACTGAATATGTATGGCAACTACTCCTTTTCCGAATGGCAGGGCTGGCATACCATGTATCTTACTCGCCGTTTTACAAGCGAAAGTATGAACGGCGCTTTTCAGTTGAGCGATAATGAGAGTACCAGCAAAGGGAATAATCATAACTATAAAATAGGTGCTGATTATTTTATCTCAAAAAATCACGTTGTAAGTGTTATGTTCAAAGGCAATTCCGGATTTTATAACAGCCACGATAAGGGTATAACA
>JBBSDC010000252.1:0-4049 GCA_038249705.1 Bacteroidales bacterium
GATTACTTTCCCCGGTTCATTGTTCCTTGCTCTCGTTGCTGTTATGCCTGCTCTCGTTCGCATGGCTGGGGTAAGTTCACAGTTTGCACAGTTCTATGGCGGTACATCCTTACTCATCCTTGTTGGTGTTGTACTGGATACATTGCAGCAAATTGAGAGTCACTTGTTGATGCGTCACTACGAAGGTCTTACCAAATCGGGTCGTATTAAGGGACGTAATGCTGCCGGAGCTTTTTAGTCAGTACTAAAACCGGGATAATGGCTTTGATCAAGAATGAAATTGAAATTGAAAAAATACGTACGAGTTCTTTACTTGTTGGAAAAACGATAGCGGAAGTTGCCCGGCACATCAAGCCAGGAGTTACTACACTCGCTCTCGATAAAATAGCTGAAGAGTTTATCCGCGACCACAAAGCAAAACCTGCTTTTAAAGGGTATCATGGATTTCCTGCAACGCTGTGTATATCGGTTAACGAAGTAGTAGTTCATGGAATACCAGGTAAACGCGAATTGAAAGAGGGTGACCTTATATCTATCGATTGTGGAACCATTATTGATGGGTTTTTTGGAGACTCAGCATTCTCGTTCGGTATATTGCCGATGGCAGTAGAACTGGAAATGTTGATGAAACGTACCCATGAGTCATTGATAAAGGCTATAAACATATTATCATCTGGTAAAAGAGTTGGTGATATTGGTTATGAAATACAAACCTACGTCGAAAGCTTTGGCTACACTGTAGTTCGCGATTTGGTCGGGCATGGATTGGGAACCAGCTTACACGAAAAACCTGAAGTGCCTAATTACGGGCGCAGGGGTACTGGTGTAAAACTTGAACAGGGAATGGTTATCTGCATTGAGCCGATGATAAACCTTGGAAGCAGGCAGGTTACTCAAGAGAATGACGGATGGACAATACGGACTATCGACCGGAAACCATCAGCACATTTTGAACACGCTGTAGTAATAACAAATAACGGAGCTGATATTTTGTCAAGCTTCAATGAAATTGAGCAGGTTAATAATCCTGACATATTAATAACGAAGTAATAAATGGCAAAACAACTTGTAATTGAGCAGGACGGCATAGTGAAAGAGTCACTAGGTAATGCTATGTTCCGGGTTGAACTTGAAAATGGGCATATGATCATTGCGCACATTTCGGGTAAAATGAGGATGCACTACATTAAAATTCTTGTAGGTGACAGAGTCAAAATCGAAATGTCGCCTTACGATCTGAGTAAAGGAAGAATAAATTTCCGATACAAATAAAGAATAATACACTTTAAGAAATAACTAAGGCAATGAAAGTAAGAGCATCAGTTAAGAAAAGAACACCTGAATGCAAAATCGTGCGCAGGAAAGGGAGAATTTATGTGATAAACAAAAAGAATCCCAAGTACAAACAAAGGCAAGGTTAATAATTGTGTAATCCTAAAAGCTATAAAAATATATGGCACGTATTGCTGGTATTGATTTACCAAAAAACAAAAGAGGCGAAATAGGCCTTACCTATATTTTCGGAATAGGCCGTAATTCAGCCCAGGGCATCCTGGACGCTTGCGGTATCGACCGTAACAAAAAAGTTCAGGACTGGACCGATGATGAGCAGAATAACATCCGCTCCATGATCAACGACAGTTACAAGGTAGAAGGTGCGCTTCGTTCCGAAGTACAGCTTAATATAAAACGACTGATGGATATTGGTTGTTACCGTGGAGTTCGTCACCGTTTGGGACTTCCGCTCCGTGGACAGAGCACAAAGAACAATGCCCGTACACGTAAGGGTAGAAAAAAGACTGTTGCTAACAAGAAGAAAGCAACCAAATAAGAAAGCATTTAAAGTAAAAATAGTTTTACTATGGCAAAGACCACCAAAGTATCGAAAAAAAGAGTTGTTAAAGTTGAGGCTGTTGGAAGAGCTTATGTTTCGGCTTCTTTTAATAACATCATCATTTCGTTGACCAATAACGCCGGACAGGTGATATCGTGGGCATCGGCCGGGAAAATGGGATTCAGAGGTTCGAAAAAGAATACTCCCTATGCTGCCCAGATGGCTGCCCAGGATTGTTCAAAGGTTGCTTACGACCTTGGACTCCGTAAAGTTAAGGTTTTCGTTAAAGGACCCGGATCGGGCCGCGAATCTGCTATACGCA
Organism: Bacteroidales bacterium; assembly: GCA_038249705.1. Taxonomy (GTDB): domain Bacteria; phylum Bacteroidota; class Bacteroidia; order Bacteroidales; family UBA4417; genus UBA4417. Next base: position 2,157 of record JBBSDC010000252.1, read on the forward strand.
CTTTGCATACAGCAGGTATCGAGGTTACCGAAATTCAGGATATCACTCCATTGCCACACAATGGTTGCAGACCTCCTAAACGCAGAAGGGTATAATGTTAACCTCCTGTTTCGATATTTACGAACAATAAGTTTAATAATACAAAATCAAAAGGCTTTATGGCAAGATATATTGGTCCTAAGACAAGGATAGCCAGGAAATTCAAAGAACCTATCTACGGACCCGACAGTTCTTACGAAAAGAAGAACTATCCTCCCGGAATGCACGGACAAAATAAGCGCAGGAAAAAACAATCAGAATACGGTGTTCAGCTGCAGGAAAAACAAAAAACTAAATACACTTATGGTATTCTGGAAAAACAATTCAGAAACATATTTGAAAAGGCAAGCCGCAAAAGTGGTGTTACCGGTGCTATTCTTTTGCAGCTTATTGAATCACGCCTTGATAACGTAGTTTTCCGTTTGGGAATTGCTCCTACACGTGATGGCGCTCGTCAACTTGTGGGCCACAGGCACATCACTGTTAACGGTAAAGTTCTTAATATCCCTTCCTACGAATGTAATAAGGGGGATGTAATAGCTGTACGCGAACGTTCCAAATCATTGGAAGTGATTCAGAATTCATTACAAGGACGTATAATGCGTTACTCCTGGCTCGAATGGGACGGCGCAATGATGACAGGTAAATTTGTAAATTATCCTGAACGCGAGGAAATTCCTGAAAACATAAAGGAACAACTCATCGTCGAATTGTATTCGAAGTAATTTTTTTATCTTGCATTATTTTTTAAACAAAGGACTTTTATGGCCATTTTAGCATTCCAGAAACCTGATAAGGTTATCATGATACAGGCTGACGAGTTTGACGGTACGTTCGAATTCCGTCCTCTCGAACCAGGCTTTGGTATCACAATAGGTAATGCATTGCGCAGGATCTTGCTCTCCTCACTCGAAGGATATGCTATAACCTCATTACGGATCGACGGAGTTGATCATGAATTCTCTTCGGTAAAAGGTGTAGTTGAGGATATAACTGATGTTATCCTGAACCTTAAAAAGGTCAGATTCCGCAAACAGATTGAATCCGAAGAGAGTGAGAAAATTAATTTCACTGTTACCGGTAAAGATACTTTCACCGCCGGTGATATTGCCAAACATCTTTCGATTTTCCAGGTACTTAATCCAGATGTAGTTATCTGCCATATGGAGCCTACCGTAAAACTCAATATCGAGATCAGTGTTAATAAAGGCAGAGGATACGTTCCTGCAGAAGAAAATAAAATTCCGACTGCACACCTGGGAACTATCTTTATGGATTCAATTCACACTCCAATTAAGAATGTGAAATTCAGTATTGAGAATTTTCGCGTAGAACAGAAAACTGACTACGAGAAACTGGTACTCGAAATCAAAACTGACGGATCAATACATCCAAAAGATGCACTGAAAGAGTCAGCAAGAATACTTATACACCATTTCATGCTTTTCAGTGATGAGAAAATTACACTGGATATAGAAGAAAAAGCTGTAGCAGAAGAATTTGATGAAAATACACTTCATATTCGTCAGTTGCTAAAAACCAAGTTAGTGGATATGGACCTCTCCGTTCGTGCCCTCAACTGCCTTAAAGCTGCTGATGTTGAAACCCTCGGCGAATTAGTAGCTTTTAATAAAAACGACTTATTGAAATTCCGCAATTTCGGTAAAAAGTCGCTAACCGAACTGGAAGACCTGGTGAAAACAAAAGGACTCGAATTCGGAATGAACGTTGCGAAGTACAAATTAGATAAGGAATAAGCGAAATGAGACATCAGAAATCAATAAACCACCTGGGACGAACCAGTACTCATCGCAAAGCTATGCTGTCCAATATGGCCAGCTCGCTGATCATGCA
>JBBSDC010000253.1:0-4015 GCA_038249705.1 Bacteroidales bacterium
TGTGGTTGATATCAACGAAATCGAGATATAATTCTTTTATGGAAGGTGCCCGGAATCCGCGTGCATAAGTTGCCCGGAGCGAAGTATTGATAGTTGGGCTGTATTTTACATTAAATGAATAAACTACCGGAGCGTCGTATTTGGTATTGTATATAAACCTGGCACCGGGTTGCAGAGACAATTGCTTGAACGGATTGTACTTCATACTCACAAAACCGGCATAGTCGCCAATTTGCTGTGTTCCGCCTTCTATTCGTTCTCCTTCATTAATTTCGAGGTTACCATCGAACCCAACCTGATAATTAAGTTTCTGATTGGAGTAATTTCTATTGTACCAGGCTCTTAGCAAATAACTCCCAACATTGGTGGTATCACCTCCGGCTAGCTGTTTCTCGAGTAGAGTAAGATCATTATGAAACACTTCCCGCTTTCGCAGATACGTTGAATATGCGCCAACCATGCTTATCTGGCGGTTGGCAGATATCGTATAGGAGGCTTCGGCTTTGGAAGTCTGGCGGATGGTGTGAAAAATATTGTCAATGGCAGTTTCGTAATACGGTTTTTGTAAGTCGCCTTTGTCCTTTATCATTTCGTCGAAAAACTGAACCGATAATTTTACCCTGGTCTTAGTGCCCGAATATAAATAATAAGCGTCGGCATTATATTGCAGTCGTGGTTTCCATTGCATCGAACGCAAACTGTCGGCTGTAGTATAACCATCAAAGAAATTTCGAGCTAGGTCGAGCGAGAAATTGTTTTTCTTTTTGCGAACTGAAACGCCGGCATTAAAATTATACATGCCTACCGACTCAAGATATGCACTGGCATACGCTGATGCGGCTGAATTTTTGTTTTCCTTGGTAATAATATTCACAACTCCGGCAATGGCATTACTTCCGTAAATTACCGACATAGGGCCTTCGATAATTTCAACATGATCGACATTAAAAAGATTAAGCTGGTTCAGATCGATGTTTCCGTTCAAACGGCCAACAACAGGAACACCATCAATAAGGAATTTTACATTTTCGCCCGACAAGCCCTGGATGCTTAAACTTGAGCCCAAAATACCACCTTGCGAAACCCGCATATTGCTTTCGGTATTCAATAAATCGGTGAGATTAGTGGCGGCTTTCAATTCAATCTGCCGACTGTTAATAACATTGATTTTATATATTGATTTGTCGGCTCTTTCGGGCATAAGTTGCGCGGTAACAACTACTTCGCTCATATTCAGCACAGCCGGAATCAAAAGCAATGTAGCAGCAACACCTGGTTGAATTGTATCCGATAATGTTTCGTAACCGACATACGAAATGCTTACAATATTAATATCGTTGCTTTCGTTTGGAACAATACCGTCGATATTTGTGACTAAATGCTTTACGGATGCTGATGTAAGACTTACAAAGCGAACATGAGCAAAAGCAACGGGCTCTTTGGTTTTGCCATCAATTATCCTGACAGTGGCTTGCTGTCCGGAAACCAAATTCCCGGCCAGCAATAACACTATCAACCCTATTAATCTGATAAACAAACTTTTAAACATGTGTGGAAAATCGTGAGTAGAATACAATTAGTTTGTGCCCAGATTTTAATGTGGTGTATTGCAGGCCGGAGAACCTACTTCCGGCCGGCAACTTTACCACTACCCTTTTAATCTGCCAAACACAAAATCAACAATTGCATTTACAGTATCTTTATGTGAATTGAATCGGATTAACTGTTTTTTTCTGGTACCTGCCAGCCGGAGAAATCACTTCCGGCAGGCAGTAATACCATCAAACCCTTAACCTGATAAACAAATCTATTTCTATCATTATTTTATTATCACTTTACGTGAAATAGAATTCTCTTCAACCTGCGATGTAACAATATAAACTCCAGCAGGAAAGTTGGATACAGGAATTTTCAAAGTAGAAAGTGTATTGGATTGTATTTCGTATTTTCGGTTGAAAACTATACGCCCCGACATATCCAGAATTGAAATTACTGCTGAATTCCCTTTTTCAGGGTTGATGATAACATTCATAACATCACTGACCGGGTTAGGATAAACAGCAACATTAAAATCTGATTTGCCTGTTTCACCGACTCCTGTTGCTGAAATCTTTTCTTTTTCAAGAACAATGCGCCCTGTGGAACTGCCAACAAATTCTTTAAAAACCAACCTGTGAATATTACCGTCTTTGTCCTGTACAAAATGCACCAGCGAATCCTCTACATGGAATATAAAATTCTCATCCAGGTATTTCCATTCCCAGCCAATTGGCGAGCGGGTTGAATCCATCGATTCGAGATCGAAAATCCGGAAATCGGGAGCTACATGGTCAAACCTGTTTACTTTAACCTTATAATTGCTGAGCACACCAACCACCGGATAAATTACTTTATCGGGATAGGTATATTGGTAACGGGTAAACAGAATATCCCAGTCAGTGGAAACAACAGGCTCAAAATCAACTATCTGGTTAGTAATTATTGAATATCCTACGAAATTTTTAGCCGCATATGGATTACAATCCAACATCACTGTGCTTTCGTTGGTTCCATCAATATTTGCATAGCGGAACTCAAATGTATTCAGGCTCGAGTATTTTCGTTTGATGAATAATTTACGCAGGCTTCCGTCGCGGAGCTTAATGATGTAAAGCGAATCGCCTATAACATCATGTGTTGCAGTATTATACTTTCCCCATCCATAATCAGGATGACCTAACTGGTTTTGATCAAAAGCACCTGTTTCCCAATCGGTGGTTGAATTCACCATTTTTTTCCAACCGAACAGGCCGGCAGTATCAACAGTAGCCCACCCATTTGAATCCGATTTTGGATAGGTATATAACTCTACTCCCGAAAGGCCGATAGGATTATTATTTGCGCCATCATTGGTAAGGATACTGGCACTTTGGCGTGAAGCACGGAATGCGATATCCCATTGTTTCCGGTCGATGGTGCCTTTGTTTCCATTGGACATGCTGTAATATATTTCTTTGGCATAACCGGTACCCATATAAATGGTATCGGTAACAGAGCCAACTTTCTGACCCATCACGGGCACAATACCAGTTATGGTAGTTGTTAGGATTGCAGCAAAAATGTGTAGTAAGCTTTTCATTTTATGAAATTTAAAGTTGAATGAAGATGTGACAGACTCTGATTGGAAGTAATCTATGTAAGATTATAAACACCGGAGGCAAAATACCCGAAATGGGATGAATACTAAACACACAAAAAGTCGATTTGTGCGTTAATATTACCGGTGATCAGAAATTATACTGTTGGAGGGCCTCTGAGCGATAAGGCCTCAAAATCCTGTTGCAGAACAGGCAAGGCAGGTAAAAAAATATAAATAGTACGAAATCCGGGAAAGTAAAAATCTGAAATCATCTGTTGCGGTGTCGAAAAATCTAAATCAACTCCGCTTAGCGAAATACCTGAATCAGTATCGCTTTTAGCAGAAAAAAGTCCATCCTTTTCCTTTGCACGTGTCGAATAAGCTGCAACCGGAATGAGTTGTTTGCCCCAAATACGGTGTTGATGAAAATTTACAAGGGTACCGATATAAATCCAAACCACTGCCAAAGCCCATCCAAGTAGGATGAATTTACGCATTGAGGAAAGAAAGATACGGAGGTGGTTCATTTTTTAGTCTGAAATATCGGACAAAGGTGTATATTTTTTGGGATATAAAAACATATTTGTAACTTTTTTTAGCTAAAAAATTATAAAACAATTCAATCATTGATATATGTCAATAAATATTCCTTCAATTGCATTTATTAAGCAAGTTTTAAGGAAACTGACAATAAATTCCGCTGCTGGATTACAAAAAATTCAGATAATTGATGACGCGTTTAAAAAAGAATACTGTGTTTCTTCTGTATTTAGGGTCTGCTGAAAAACTCAAACATTTTTTTTAAGGATTTTATATTTCGGTGCTCTGCACCTTAAATCCCGATACTCTTTTCATTATCTACAAATATTTCGCCACTCTGTGGCTTTATTTAAGTAA
>JBBSDC010000254.1:0-3991 GCA_038249705.1 Bacteroidales bacterium
ATTCATCAACCCTGGCAAACATTGCATCTCTTTTTTGACCCTTCATATTCTCGGTTTTTTTGCCGCAAAGGTAGACCGACCTATGCAATTGAAAAATATGGAGTTAGTGGGGTGGATACATTCAAATCATTGACTGCTTCAGGTAAATTGTAGTTTTTAGTTATGTATCGTCCTGGGATGCTACAATCAATATTTCTTGTCTTACTTTTGAAAATGATAATCACTTATTTCCGGATTATATTGCCGAAGTTGTTAAACTGGAATTTAAAATGAAGATTCCTTTGACTCACTTTTATTAAGCGGAGTTCCGGTGAGATACTTGAAAGTACTACTATTCTTAAATAGTCTTCGAAATCAGGCAAGTCGACAACAAACTGCTAAAAACGCTTCCATTAGCCGCTCTGCCTGAGGCTCTGAACAAAAGCGACTGAAAAGCAGCACACAAAAGCTGTGATTAAAATTTTTCGAAAAGTTGATGTTGTAATCATACACATGTTTGCTATTTATTTTATAAAGATGCCGCAACTATTTAAATATTTTACATAAAACTTAAAAAAGGATATGCAAATTTAATATATTTGCTGATTGAAAAAAGATAATTACATTTACAACCGGACATCAATCCACAAATTATAATCAACTAACAACAAGCCATTTAAACCTGATTTCATGAATGTAACAATGGAACATTTTGGTTATTTGCCAGATCAAAGAGAAGCATCATTATTTACTCTTTCGAATGACGAAGGAGTAGTGGTTAAAATCACCAATTATGGAGGAACCGTTGTTTCGCTTCAAATTCCTGACAAAAAAGGCGAGCTGGCTGATATTGTGCTTGGAATGCACGATTGGGATGGATGGATTAAAAATCCGGCATATTTCAACTGTATAATTGGCCGCACTTGCAATCGCATTGGCGGTGCAATGTTTGATATTGATGGCGGAGAATATAAGGTATCAGATAATCAAGGCGGATTTCAGTTGCATGGAGGGCACGAAGGGTTTCACAGGAAATTATGGAACGCATCTACATTTAATAAAAATGATACAGTTGGACTGATACTTGAGTATTTGAGCATTGATGGTGAAGAAGGATTCCCGGGGAACCTGAAAGTAAAGGCAATTTATACTTTAAATAGCGAAAACGAGCTCAGCCTTGAATTTTTCGCAGAAACGGATAAACCAACACCCGTAAATTTAACTAACCATGCTTATTTCAATCTCGGTGGCGAAGGATCGGGCAACATTTTAGCGCATGAACTGCAGCTTTTTGCTGATGAATATACCATCACTGACGGCAACAGCATTCCGACCGGAGAAATATCAACCGTTGCAGGAACTCCATTCGATTTCACAAAACCACATCCGATTGGTGAGCGGATAAACCAACTTTACAAAGGGTACGACAATAATTTTGTATTACGCAATCAATCAGGCGAACTTGCTCTAGCAGCAAAAGTACTCGATCCGCAATCAGGCCGGATGCTTGAAGTTTTTACAACCGAACCAGGTGTTCAGCTATATACTTCGAACTGGTTCGACGGATCATTAACAGGCAAATGTGGCAAACCACATACCAACCACACTGCATTTTGTCTCGAAACACAACATTATCCGGATTCGATGAATCATCCTGAATTTCCCGATGTAATACTCAGGCCAGGCGAACAATATAAGTCAGAAACAATTTGGAAATTCTCAAACCAATAGCCTTCAGATTTTTCTGATCAACGCAAATCTGATTCTTCAATCTAATTAAAATACCTGATCGCTTATGAATTTAACATGGTTCGACTGGAGCATTATCCTTGTTCTATTTATAATAATGCTTGGAATGGTATTCCTGAGCAAAAACCTGATGCGAAGTGTCAGTGATTTTCTGGCAACCGGCCGAACCGGGGGACGTTATATCATCTCTATGTTTCACGGAACTGCGGCACTTGGTGCTATTACTGTTGTAGGTGCTTTGGAGCAGAATTTCAATGCCGGATTCAATTCGCGTTGGTGGGAAATGCCAACTGCGGTAATTCTAGTTACCATAAGTGTTACCGGATGGGTCGTTTACCGCTTCAGGCAAACAAGGGCTCTTACTATGGCACAGTTTTTCGAAATGCGTTACAGCAGGTCGTTCAGGATATTTGCAGGTATGCTTGCATTTCTTTCGGGAATTGTAAATATGATCATTTTTCCTGCCGTGAGTGCTAAATTTTTTATTTATTTCTGTGGCATTCCTGAAGTCGGTTTCCTGGGTTCTTACTCCATAACCTACATTCTTACAGCAGCAGTTATGGTGCTGGTTCCGCTTTACTTTATCTTCATGGGCGGGCACATTGCAGTCATGTTCACCGATTTTATTCAGGGAGTTTTTGTAAATATCGTATTTGTTGTAATCGTGATACTTCTTCTTATTCAGGTTGGCTGGTCTGATATCAGCGAAGCCGTAACAGCAGCACCCGCAGGCCAATCGCTTATCAACCCATTTGATGCCGGTGAAGTGCAGGATTTTAATCCCTGGTTCTTTTTTATAGGCATGTTCGGTTTAATATATACAAAACTTTCGTGGCAGGGCAATTCCTCATTTAATATTGCTGCAAAAAGTGCTCACGAAGCCAAAATGGCTGATGTGCTCACCAACTGGCGTCTGGTTCCTCAATGGGGTCTTTTCCTTATGATCGTTCCAATAATCGCCTACACCATTTTCCACCACGATAATTATAAAGTAATAGCTGATAACATCAACACTATGCTTGCCGGATTCGCGCCAGCTGATCAAAGTCAGTTGCGGGTTCCCATGGTGTTAAACTATCTGCTTCCTGTTGGACTAAAAGGTGCATTTGCAGCTATCATGCTTGCGGCAGCTATCACTTGTCACAATACGTATATGCACTCCTGGGGCAGCATATTGATTCAGGATGTAGTAATGCCGATTCGCAAAAAACCTTTTGAACCTAAAGAACATCTTAAATACCTGAAGCTATCGATACTTGGTGTTGGTATTACAATTTTCATACTCAGTATCGTGTTTCAGCAAACGGAAAAAGTGTTCCTGTTCCTGAATATTTCAGGTGCTATTTTTGTTGGCGGCTCAGGTGCTGCAATCATTGGTGGATTGTACTGGCGAAAAGGAACTACACCTGCCGCATGGGCAGCAATGATTACAGGAGCGCTGACTGCCGGTTTAAATATTTTACTAAAACAATACATACCCGGCTATCCGATTAACGGACAATGGGGTTGGTTTATGGCTATGGTTTTAGCGTCGGTAGTATATTTCCTTGTATCGTTGTTAACGCCACGAAAAGCGTTTAACCTTGACAAATTATTGCATCGGGGTGAATATGCAATTAAAGATGATTCCATTGCAGGAAGCTACGAAGTAGTAAAAGGCTGGAAAGTGCTGGCTCCAACCAAAGAATTTACCCGCGGTGATAAAGCAATTTATTGGGCTACTACAGGCTGGACAGCGGCCTGGGTAGTTGTTTTCGTAATTGGAACTTTGTTTTACTTCTTTGTGAGGCCTTTTACCAATGATCAATGGATGTCGTTCTGGCAGGTTTATACCTATCTTTTCCTTGGTGCATCAATAATTGTAACTGTATGGTTCACAATTGGTGGTTTTAAAAATCTTTTCGAAATGATACATGCCTTGAAGCACAATATCAGGGATCATAAGGATGATGGGTTTGTGGAGAAAGGGAAGTAGTGAATAGTGAATAGCTGTAGCGCAGCGGAAGTGGCGCTCTGCGCCATGAATAGTGAATAGCTGTAGCGCAGCGGAAGTTGGAGTGTAACGGAAACCAAGCTTTAGCATGGTGGCGCTATGCGCCACGAATAGTGAATAGTGAATAGCTTTAGCACAGCGGAAGTTGGAGTGTAACGGAAACCAAGCTTTAGCATGGTGGCGCTATGCGCCATGAATAGTGAATAGTGAATAGTGAATAGTGAATAGCTGTAGCGCAGCGGAAGTGGCGCTCTGCGCCATGAATAGTGA
>JBBSDC010000255.1:0-3988 GCA_038249705.1 Bacteroidales bacterium
AAAAAAGGGATCCTTCATCAGGACCCCTTTTTCAACTAACAATTAATAATCTGCTTATTCAACGATCTGCAGTTCTTTTATCAGGTTACTGGCACCTGCATATTTTTCAATCACAAAAAGTACGTAACGGATATCCACGTTGATGGTACGCTGAAGTTCGGGTTCGAAAAGGATATTCCCGCTCATGGCTTCCCAGTTTCCGTCGAAAGCAATACCAATAAGGTGTCCATCAGCATTCATTACGGGGCTTCCGGAGTTACCGCCTGTAATGTCATTATCGGTCAGGAAACATGTGAAAAGTTTACCATCTTCGCCATAGCGGCCATAATCTTTTTTATTATACAGTTCTTTTAATTTGGCAGGAACGATGAATTCTTCATTCTTCGGATCTTCTTTCATCATAACACCATCAAGAGTAGTATAATAATTGTAATGAACGGCATCGGCAGGATAGTAGTCGAGTACTTTACCATAAGTCATTCGCAGGGTACTGTTGGCATCAGGATAAAAACTTTTGGTAGCATCCATTTCGCGGAGGGCGGCAACAAAAAGGCGGGAAGCTTTTTTGTTTTTAGCACTAAGTTCCTGGTTGGTTTTCTGTAAAATTTTAAATGAGTCCATTAAAGAGTTGTAAACCACTAAAGCCGGATCTTTTTGCATTTTTTTCAGACTTGGCTTTTCGAGGAATGCATTATATTTGGCTTCGGTATAAAAAATCGAATTTTCGAACATCTCGGCAACATATTTATTTATATCGCCTTTGTAGTCCTTATTAATTGTCAGAAAAATAGCAGGTTGCTGACCTACCGGCACATTATCGCGGTATAAAACCAATAAAGCTGCAAGTACATTTTGCTCTATTTTGTTATTATACTCTTTGAAATGTTCTTTAGATGACTCTTTGTATTTTTCCATCTGTTTTTTCAGATCGTCGCCTTTAGCACCGGTTTTTAAAACGGTTTCAATAGCTGTTGCCTGACCCGGATAAGGAAATGCTTTAGATCCGAAGAACAGGATTTGCGTGTACCACAATTGCTGGTAAAGATTCTGATCTTTATACTGTTTGTAAATATCGGCATAGGTGGTAAGTACTTCGCCGTATTTGGCTTTGCGGCCGGCATCAGCTTCTATCCAGGTTATAAGGCTGGCTTCGAGTTCCTGTTTTTTCTGAATAACGTTAAGGCGTTTCAGGTCGCGGGCTTCACCCATTTTATTTTTCCAGAAATTAGCGAGTCCGGCGTAAGTACTTGCATACTGAATACGAACTGCGTTATCAGCATCCATACCAGCTTTCTGATTTTCCAAAACAACACCCAGACCTTTAACAATAACCGGATCCATATCATAAAGCGTTGCATCAACAGCCCACGAATTACGGTAGCGATCGGTAGTACCGGGGAAACCCCATATCATAGCAAAGTCATCTTTTTTGTATCCTTTTATCGATACCGGAAGAAATTTTTTGGCAGCCATAGGAATATTGTCTTTCGAATATTCAGCCGGCGAACCATCAGGAGCGGTATAAATACGAAAAACGCTGAAGTCGCCGGTATGACGTGGCCACATCCAGTTGTCAGTATCGCCTCCAAATTTACCAATCGAGGAAGGAGGAGCTCCAACCAGGCGGACATCATTATATTTCTGATATACAAACAGATAATACTCGTTTCCGTTAAAAAAACTTTTTAATTCCACATCATATTTTCCATCCTCTTCAGCAATTTTTTTCAAATCTTTAATTTTGTCATTGATGGCAGTGGCACGGGCAGTTTCGTCCATATCATCAGTAACATCACCTAATACAACTTTTGTCATATCCTCCATACGTACGAGGAACGAAACAAAGAGACCCTCATTAGGTAGCTCTTCGCTTTTGTTCATTGCCCAAAAACCATCCGTCAGGTAATCGTTATTAACTGAACTATGGTTTTGGATAACATCGTATCCGCAATGGTGGTTGGTGAAAAGTAATCCTTCGGCTGAAACAACTTCGGCAGTACAAAATCCGCCAAGGCTTACAACGGCATCTTTCAAACTTGAATGGTTGATGCTATATAGTTCTTCGGCAGTAAGGCGAAGACCCATTTTCTGCATATCAACATAGTTTAACCTTTCAACGAACATGGGAAGCCACATGCCTTCGTCGGGAGTATTGGCTGCTTTGGCGAAAACCGCTGTTAGCAAACAAAAAGCAAGTACGATTTTTTTCATTTTTATCTGATTAATTTATGGAATAAAAGGCAAAGATAATTTTATAGTTTGAAAGATTTACATCTGCCAGATTTCAGAAGCCTAATCCTATGTGAGTTGACTTAAATAGTCTGCAAGTTGGCAAAACAATTCTGTAAAAAACCGGATTTTCTTTTAATGATGGAAAGCACTACTGACTATTTCACATATGCTTTCCCTTAAAAGTAAAAGCCCGCCAGAATCATTATCCTGACGGGCTATTTTAAAATCATTTTTGCTGAATTTCTGACATCTCATCGCCATCGCCCCTCGCCTTGTCTCCTTGTCTCAATGTCACCCTGTCGCTCCTCGCCTTGTCGCCCATCGCCTTGTCTCCCCTCAACTTGTCCTCGCATCCCACTATAACCCTAAAGCCGATACACCTTGTTCAAAAACCACGTCTTTCGGAATATTGGCTTCTTTCAGCTTATCCAGACCAACCTGAAGTTCAGGACGGATTGTCCCGTTTTCTTTCATGTATGTAAGAGCTTTATCGTAATCGCCTTCGCCTTCGACACTGAGGATAAAAGCACTCCATTCGTTCACTGCCTGCCGGGTTTTTTCAATGTCAACCTTGAAAGTTCCATCGGCATTGCGTGAAAACGCGTTTTTATCTTCAAAGAAATTGAAACACATCATATTCGCTTTTCCATGAGCTTCGGCGGCGCCAAAACGCACCGAACGGATAAGTCCGGCCATATAGGTAACATAAGCGTCTTCAACGGTAATACCGGTAAGTTCACCTTTTTCAATCAGCCAGGTTACCATCCACAAACCCACTACATCGGCTTTGGCTTCTTCCCAACCCGAATATTGCTCTTTCAAAGCCTGACGGAGATTTCCTTTGCCGGTTATAGTGTTTTTAATTCCCAGTCCGTGAGCCACTTCGTGAAACATTACATTGCCAAAGAAAGCATCGAATTTGATATTTTTCTGCTGCATAGGATCAATCAGCACTTTGGAAATGGGTACAAGGATTTTGTCAAATTTTGCCTGCATAGCATTTTTTAACTGTAAACGGCGGCTTCCTTTGGCAAGCTGCACTTTTTCGTCATTCGGTAAGTTAATAGCTATGGTTTTACCTCCGCTGTTGGTGTGTCCGGCATAATAAAGTATATCATACGCGTTAAGATCGGAACTTGTTCCCGGGACTTCCTTTTTATAAATCGGGTCGCAGGGAAGTTCTTTCTGGAGTTCGGGCAACATGGCAGCATATTTTTCCAAACGGCTGCTCCATTCCTTGTCTTTTACCAAAATAGCACCTTCGTGAGCGGCTTTATATCCGAAGAGTTCGTCCTCATAATTTTCAATCGGACCAACTACAAAATCGATAGTGTTGGTTTTCATATCCATCCAGGCCATATCACTTTCGAAATAATCGTCGGTAAGCAATGCTTTCGACCGCAGGGTAAAATATTTTTTCAGGCCTGCATCTTCGGCTAGCTCAGCGGCTTTCAGCAACAGAGCCGAAGCTTTTTTGGTTTTTTCAGCATAGGCTTCGTGATACCACACACTTTTCAGGGTTTTATCCTCATTCCTCCTCAAAATGGTGTATTGGCTGGCTTTATTCTTATCGTTCCATTTTTCAAATTCTTCCTTTGTCATATCAACCGGATAGAAATTTGCTCCTTTCGGTTTTTCACCGATACCGGCAATAAAAGCTTTGTTTTCACCAAGCCTGTCCCATGGACCGTAATTAATTTCGGCAAACTGCCTGGTAAACGGATCGCTAATAGTATCGAGCAACGCGTTTTTATCG
>JBBSDC010000256.1:0-3901 GCA_038249705.1 Bacteroidales bacterium
CATTAGCTCACCGATCCAAAGTTCAGTGTTTCGATGACTTACGGCCAAGCCACAAACCGACCAGATAAAACCACGGGCATCGCTGTTGTTCTCAATCCTACCTTAAGCGGCTTTACAGCCAACAATGCCAAATTTATATCCCTCACCTACCCATGCCACGTCCAGTTTACAAAGGCGGCTTCCATATTCACCAACTTCGCGGGCAATTTTTTCAACACCATTTTCGGTCCACAAGCCGGTATGAAAACCTCTTTTGCGCAATTCAACCACCACCGAATCCAGTTTTGTATAACCGCAGCCGTATCCGTCGTTTGGCAAAATCCATCCTCGGGGAATGTCATTTGCAATATACTTATCGGCAATCAGCGGAATAACATCGGGAGTTGTACCGGCATAACCTGTTGTGTTTTTTCCTTTGTTTGCACCCCGGTTATAGCAGTTGGCGTCGCCCATTCCCAGCGCCCAGCGGGGTGGAAGGAACGGCTTTCCGGTAATGTCGGTGTAAGCGTTCAGGATGTCTTTCAAAGATTCGCCGGCGAAATAGTAACAATCAAAACGGGCTTCGGCATGTTTAAGTTTTACTGTGTCATTAAACGCGTATTCGCCGGGGGAATACGTATTTCGCAAAGCGCCATATCCATTGGTACTCATATAAAATGGCGCGGGATTGGGAGCACCGCCATCTTCCCAGTTCCAGTCGATGCGCATAAGAATAGTTTTATCCCGGTGCGAAAACCTGCCGTTCTGCATACCTCCACCATAGAAATACTCGTTTTCGCCCTGGTTTAGGTATTGAACGGTTTCCTTGCCATAGGTCAGTCCTTTCTTCTCTTCCCAGACAAGGGTTTTATTATCCGGCTTGTACATGGCAAACCTAAGTGGGTTCTTATAAGCTCTAAGCGCAACTTTACCAGTCGACATCAGGTAGTAGCCATCCATCTCTTTGAAATTCACTTCCGGATTTACGGCCGGAGGATTTATAACAATATCGCTTCCGGCAGGATTTGTAAACTCTCCGTTGTACGACATCTGTAACCTGAAAATATCGTCCCTGCAAAAGTCAACCTGCACTTTTGCGTGGTTACATTCAAAAACAAATTTATTCCCGCTGTTCGAAAAACCGGTAACAGCTCCCAGTTCGTAAGCCTTCGAATACAGTTCCATGGAAAGCGTATCATTTGTTTTTCGGTTGTCGTCAGCCATTGCTGTATAAAACCTGATTTTATGAATTCCATAATCTGTAAGATCGGCTGGAGGAAATGCAACCACAATTGTATCAACTATTCCCAAAGGATTTTTATCGCTCAATGGCACAGTGACTTTCAATGGCGGGCGGTTATCGATGTTCAGATAGCAATCAAAAGACTTATTTATAGCTTTTGAGCTAAGGTTAACTACATTGAATTTAAAAATATCATTTGTTGTAAATACGTTTCCGGTCGAAGGATGGGAAATCAAGGCTGATGCAGCCAGGTCCATATCCAGCGCTTCCGAAAGTTCAAGGTCATCAACCATCCAGTACCATGCATATATTCCTCTCCATTGGAAACGCAGGTAAACTTTAGGCTGAAAAGCTGCCACGGAAGTTATATTGAGTTCAATGTTCATGGGATTGGGGCAATCGGCTTCTGAGGCAATACCATTCCGAACTTCGTATTCTTTCCAATCAGTACCATTATTTGAAACACAAACAAACATTCCTCCGTCTTTCCGCAGTTTGCCCCAGTCGTTCCACATAAAATACTGCTGGAATTTCAGTACTACGGAACCTTTTTTTGAGCAGTCAATAGCCGAAGTCTGAAAATAAGCATCGGGCCATATACCGGCTTTTTCCCATTTGCGGTAGGCTTTCTCAACCCTTGCTCCGGCACCATATTGCATATGAAACCCTTTACTTTTTGAAGCTACCGGCGGCGCCTGCTGATCGCGGCCATACGAACCGGGGAATGGCTGATCGGTGCATTCCCAAACCAGGCTGCTGTCGTTCATGGCTTTGTTAATCCATCCATCGGGAAGTTTACCAGTCGATAAATCTTCTTTCCAGAATAATTTATCAGTTTTCGGAGTTTTATTCTGCGCTATCAAATTGCTGCTCATTATGATAACGAAGACTACCAGCATGAATATTTTAAAGAATCTGTATCCGGATTGCTCAACGAAAGACTTATTCATAAATAATATTTTTTTGTAAGTTCGCTCCGCAAATATATATTTTTTATAAACATCCTCACATATTTTCAAAAATAAATAAGAAAGAAAATGATTTGCATGATAAAGATAAGGCAGAATTCCTGAAATTGGATTTTCGTGTAATGGCTGAGGTTACACATACTACCTATAAGAAAACGAGTCCAAAATGAGTTTTGCCTCCGCACACCCCTCAGTCCCCGAAGGTGAAGATCCTCGCTCACAGAAGATTGAGTTTTGCCTGGCAAATCACAAATTTTATAAAATGAACATTCTTGAGTAAAAGGATGAGTTTTCTTATTATTCGATTTTCATTCCGTGAATATTATTGTCTTTTAGATATTGCTTAAGTTCTGGATGAATCTTTGACACTTTTTTGTCAATAAAATCTTGTACGAAACACGCAACAAAATACTGGCTGTCATTAGGTGCCTCCATATCATTGTCAATGTGGTCAATATAGTCAGATGAAGAAATCAAAAATGATTCAATCATAAGCAACAAGACCAGAAAGAATGATGAAATATATGATGTCCGAATATTTACGTTCTTCAAATGTGTGGCTAAGTTTTTATCTGTGGCTGAAATGAAGTTATGGCTTGAAAAAATTGTTCCGTTGTTGTGAACATAATTATTTAGTCTTTTTCTTAAAGTCTCCCAATATTCCTTCAGGTTATACTCGGTTAGGATTTGATTGATCTTAACATTCTGATTTAGAACTTTCATATAATTCTCAAATTCCAATTTCTTTTTGATTGGTCTCTGTAAATCTGAAACTGAATTTTTAAACCAAGCAGTTATAGCTTGTTCGTCATCAGTAAGTGTATCATTAAATTGTAGATTCAATATTGAACTTGCAAATTCTTCAGGATTATCAGTCCTTATATCTTTGACACTTTCTTCACGAAAAGGTTTTCGTAAATTTATGATGTTAAGGATGTAAACATATTGTATTAGATCGTCCCTAAGTTTTCTGATTAAAGTATTTGCGTCTGAAAAGCTTCCAATAGAACAACAGAGTTTTATGCTTTTTAAAGTTTGAGCGGAACTGTCTATTAGGCTGGTATTTAGCCGGTAATAATCCTTCTCAGAGAAAAAAGAAATGATACCTCCATTTAAAAAAATAAGTTCAGATAAACTACTAAAGAATTTCGATAGATAGTCAATATCTTCCGAAAATAATTTAAATTCCTCGGTTTCGGCAATTTGTCTTTCTTCTGGTAATTCAAAGTTCATAGTTGAAATGTGGTTCAGTTTTAGCATTGCCAATATTTATTGGGTATAAGGAATTGGGTCAGATTCAGCAGGAAACTTACTAAAATACTGTATAAACAAGATCATTTAAAACTGATTTCGGATAAACCACAATCAAACCCCGGAATATTTCAGGCGTTATACATTTCTGGTTTCAATGCAAATAAATGTAACCTGGTTATTCCTTTACAGGAACTTTAAGCCTGTCGCCGGTTCCCTGTATCATTATCCGTTCCCAGTCTTTGCCATATCCTGGTTGCGAAGGCGCTTTAGGGATATTTTTACCGTTACCGTTATCAAGCAATTTGCGGCCTTCTGAGTTTTTAATATTGCCGTCGTGGTACTTCATAAACAAATATTGGTAAAATACTTTCCAGTTTTCAACAAGTTTATTCCCTGTCGAAACTGAATACTCAGTGATGTAATCTCGCGCAGCTACTGCATTCTGTTTTAACTTCTC
>JBBSDC010000257.1:0-3885 GCA_038249705.1 Bacteroidales bacterium
CTGAAGCCCGAGTTTTATATTTTCAAAATGATGAACAGGACCATACGCCGTTCCGGAACCTCTGTAAATTGTTAAAGTTCGCATGGCAGTGTCCCTGTCAGCGTTCATTACCACCACCCTCCATACCTCAACTGAGGCAGTATCTTTCGAAAAGGTATAGTCTGAGTCAAGCCCTTCGCTTCCAATATAAATACCGCGATCGAGTTGTGTAAGTGTATCATAAGCAGTAATTCTGTCGATGCGTATATACGTAAGTGGCGAGCCGGCTCCTGAAGCAAGCACACCGATTTTAATGGTTCCGCCAACGGGAATATAAGCCCCGTTTTGAGTATAAATTGCCCCGGTTTTCAGGATAATCGATGATTTCGAAATTCCTTCATCTTTTGTGCAGGAACTTATGATTATTCCCGACACTGTAATTGAAAAGAATAAAAGCCAAAACCCTTTTGAAAAGGGCTGTGGCTTTTTGAAAACTGTCAGGATTAAACGTATCATTCTTATTTCTGAATTTTTACGGCAATCTGCAAAGTGCCATCTTCAGTGCCTTCAATAGCGGTAACTTTGTATAATCCGTATTTCCCTGACTGAAGTTTAAACGCATACACATCGCCAACGGTAAGGAGTTTTGCTTTTTTAAATTTGTTATCAGGATCAAATGATGCACGTATTACGGCATCGTTTTGTACTGCGTCGAACTGAGCAGAAGAAAGAGTAGTTTTTGTGAAAAACGTTACATTTTTAGTATCGTAAAATTCAGGAGCTGTAGCGCCGGTAAAAATTCCTTTGATGTTTGATCCCGGAGCAGCGAGGGTCATTAAGTTAACACTCGAAGCTGTGTTTTCGTAGAAGCAGAACATATCAATATCAGCCTGGTGGCCGAAAGCCTCATCCTGTGTATATGATGTTGATGCTGAATTGCTAAACGATAGGAAACCTTTTTCTGCCGTATTGTTTTGTGCCCCAAATTTGATAGAACTGTAAGTGTTGATTTCCCCAAACTTACCTGTTATCGTTATCGAATCCGATTTACTGTTGCCAGCTATATCAGTGGTTACAAATTTCCAAACTTCTTTATCCAGAATAGATTTTACTGTATAAAAATCGAAAGTAAACGACTGGGTATTAACTGTTGAATCAAGCAATTTCAACCCATTGGCAAAGACCTGGAATTTAACAAGGTTGTCGGTTCCATTGGCTGTGGCTGTAATTCCGAAATTAAGTGTATCGCCATAATTGGCCGATGTGCTGGCCGAAACGTAGCCTGCATCCTTTTTGAATGTAATTGTTGGAGGAATAGGATCCTCATCTTTTGAACAGCCTGTAAGAAAAAATGAGGCTGAAATCAGCGTAATGCTAAGTAAGACAAATAGTTTTTTCATTGATTTTGATTTAGGTTTAGCGAATGGAACATGCATTCATAACGGCGGCAAAAGTAATAGTTTCTATATAGCAAGCAACAAGTTAAATGTAATTTATTCTGATTTCAGATAAGCTGTTTTAAAAATGGTATAGAAGTATTAAAAAGCCTGACAACCAGCGTTATCAGGCTTTAGTGATGCCGAAGTCTAATGTTTTTATAAGTTCTGATCGTAATACTCCGCCAGTTTCCTGAAAAGATGCAGTCTATCCATGCCTCCAACATTATGTTCGTGGTTTGGATAAACGAAATAATCAACCTGTTTCCCTTTTTTTATACATTCCTGAATAAACTGCAGACTGTTTTGCCAAACCACGGTATTATCCTGTGCACCATGAATTACCAGTACTTTCCCGTCCAGCTGATCCACATAATTTAGGATACAAGCTTTTTTATAGCCTTCCGGATTTTGCTCGGGAGTATCCATATAGCGTTCGCCATACATGATTTCGTAGTATTTCCAGTCGATAACAGGTCCGCCGCAGGTAGCAACTTTAAACACATCTGGATTGCGAAGTTTAAGTGTGAGCGTCATAAATCCGCCATAACTCCAGCCATCAATTCCAATCCTTGATGCATCCACGTATGGCAGCGACTTAATGTAATTGACACCTACCATTTGATCTTTAGCTTCAATATCACCCAATTTCCGATGGATGACTTGTTCAAAATCGGCACCACGGTTTGACGTGCCTCTGTTATCGAGTGTCCAAACCACATATCCTTTGCTTGACAGGTAGTTAAAATATAGATTTGAGCCACCTAACCACGTATCAGTAACTAACTGTGAATGAGGCCCGCCATATACATAAACAAGAACTGGGTATTTTTTCGATGCATCGAAATCCACAGGCAAAATAAGCCTTCCGAATAAATCACTTCCGTCATCGGCTTTAAGCGTAACAAATGATGTTTCGCCAAGTTTGTAGTTTTTCAACGGATTTAAATCTTCTGCAATTAACCGGATACTTTCGCCCTTTTCGTTAATCAGATTGGTTTGCGAACCAACTGCCAGGCTACTCAAACGATCGATTACAAATTTTCCATCAGGTGAAACAAGGGTTGTGTGTGTGCCTTTTCCGGAAGTGAATTTAAAAGTTTTACCGGTTTTTAACTCAACAGAATACAAATGCCTTTCCAAAGGACTTTCCTGGGTTGAGGTGTAGTAAATCTTTGTTTCTTTAGGGTCAAATCCCTGAAATGCAGTTACTTCCCAAGGCCCTTTGGTGATTTGTTTTACCACGCTACCTTCAACATCATATAGATAAAAATGGTTAAATCCATCGCGGCGGCTTTGCCAGATAAACTGAGCAGGGTTGGATTTCAGAAAAATCAAACCATTCAAAGGTTCAACATATTCATTGTCAGTTTCTTCGAAAAGTGTTTTTACAAAATTGCCTGAAACGGCATCATATTTATTCAACCACATGTGATTTTGATCGCGGTTTAAAACGGCTACAAAAATGTATTTTTCGTCGGGACTCCAGCTAACATTGGTCAGATATTGCTCAGCAGGTTCGCCGGTTTTGAGGTAAATTACCTGGTTTTTCGCAGAGTTATAAACCCCGATTGTAACATGATGACTTGCCATGCCGGCCATCGGGTAACGGATGTATTCAGTTTTTGCAATTCGTTCATCGATATTCACCAGCGGGTATTCGGTTACCATGGTTTCGTCCATACGGTAAAAAGCGAGCAGGTTACCTTTTGGCGACCAAAAAATTCCTCCATTGATGCCAAATTCATTGCGGTGTACTGTTTTTCCATTTACAATTCCTTTGTCGGAATCGTTGGTAACAGCCATTGTTTCCCTATTTTCCGAAACGTAAAGGTTATTCTCTTTCGTGAAAGCAATTTTGCCAGATATAGGTGCGATATCCACATTTTCGCTGTTAGATTCGTAGGTATTTATAACGTTGAGATCCTTTGTTAAAACATTAAAACTAAAAACTTTAGAATCATTTGTATATCGAAAAGTGTTTTCATCTTCCCATTTAAAAGCCGGTAACGATTTCAATTTCTTAAACTGGCTTTTTTCAATTACCAGATTCAGATCGTCGAGCGAAAAAATGGTATCTGTAGCCCCTGTTTTAACCGTGCTTTGCACAATCCGGTTATTGGCATTCCATGTAAAAAGATTGTTGCTGCGCCATTGCAGATTGGATAAGGATGCCGGATATAGTTTCCGGTTCATCAGATCGTCGATAGTTAATTGTTTTTGTTGTGCAAATAATTGCGATACAGCAATTAACAGAAACGCCAGTAGGGTAGAGGGTAATTTTTTATTCATAATGTTTTTTGTGGTTTTTTTTCAATCCGTGCATGTTGAGACGCGATGCTCGCGTCTCAAAACGACCAATAAAAATGATTATATCATTTTTATTGGATATCAAATTTGTTTTTGAGACGCGATGCTCGCGTCTCAAAACGACCAATAAAAATGATTATATCATTTTTATTGGGAATTA
>JBBSDC010000258.1:0-3840 GCA_038249705.1 Bacteroidales bacterium
ACCATTGACTTTAATTTGCTTTTTTGTTTCCTTACCGAAAAGGATGCAAATTCACTAAAATTCAACTCATCCTTTCCTTTATTTATATGACTCTCCAAAAACCAACCAACTGGCTGTACATGACTATACCAAGGGTATTTCGTATTGTTACTGTGGCAATTGTAGCAAGAGGTATGCAGTATATTTGCAATATTTTCAGGAGTCCGATAAGACACTATAAAGTCAGTTGTTGGCATACCAGTACTTTGATTTGTCCTGGTGGGGATAAATTGTAACCCCACCAGAACAACCAGGAAAACGACAACTAAAAGTTTTAGCAACTTCATTTTAACGTAATTGTTTGTACGACACTACCACACTTCATCATTTTACTTCCAAAAAGTGGATTTTTTATTTCATTGGATTCACTCAGCCACTTGCCCCCTTTATTGTTATCATACATCGGGCAATAGATCTGATATAAAGTCCGGTCAGCGCCTGTAATTACGATCAGGTCTTTGATGTCCGTACCCAGTATTTCGAAATGTTCCCTTTGATGGTCAATTTTATTTCCATTTTCCGAAATATGTTCAGCATTTTCTTTGGCATCATCCAGAATATCTTTCAATTCTTTTTGTTTTGATGCCGGCTGGCTTGAAATGTCGTATTTACCAAGAGCATCGAATAATAAATTACCATAACTTGCTGCTTTCTTGCCGTTGTCCTCAACCAAAGCATTTTTTAAAGCCAGGTAATTATTGATTATAGATGTTGCAGATTGTGAATGTTCAACCACTATTGAAGCAGGATTAGTGGCTTTATCAGCCATATCCGACTTCTTTTCAGTCTTACCATTCTTTGAGTGATCCATTTTTGAGTGATCCATTTGGGCACTTGCTCCCCAGCTTACTATAGCCAGTAAAAGCATAATCATTGTTGTTTTCATCGTTTTTAAATTTAGGGTTAATAATTATTTTTAAATCAGACTGTTTTGTTTTTAGCTAAAAAAAATGATGTTGTTTTTATCACACCAATTCATTCTCATATTATTAAGATTTAAAAATCCATCTATAATGCATTGTTATAAATGATTTAAATGCTCAATAAACCTTCCTCGTCAGTCCTCACTTTATAAACATTTTCGACCGGCGAAACGATTATCATTCCATCGCCTATATAACCTGTACGCCCGTTTTCCCTGATAAGGACGATAAGTTTTTGAACATGTTCCTCTGCTACCAGTATTTCCAGCTTAATAACCCTGTATGCATCAGCAAACGGGTATTTGGCACTGATATGCTCTTTTTCATTATCGGAGTATCTTCCGGAAACCCCCACAATAATTCATTTCGGCAAGGCACAAATAATAGGCAGCATCTTCATTTTGCTATTTTGTCCTTTTTGTAAAGGCAACACTCAGGTAGCGCATTATATACTTTATCATCTGCTTTATATTTCCCCGTGTCATGTCCAACCCTGGCAATTGCTTTTTGTATCGAAGCTATTCCATCAAGACTACTGTTGTACGTCACATTAATTTTTTTAGAGTTTACATCCCAAACGGCAGTTGTAACCCCTTTTACGGATTTGGCAGCTTTTTCAATCCGATCCTTGCACATTTCGCAGTTGCCGGAAACACCAAACGTTGTTTGTTGAACTGTTTGAGACTTGGTCCCGATAGCTATCGGGATTGGAATTTGAGACTTCGGAGTTGCAGGCATATCCATTCCCGGCATTGAATTGTCTTTCTGAGGTTTTGTTTCTGCTGGCGTTTCTTTTACAGGAATATTTTTAGCGTCTCCGGTTTTGGTATCACCCGGCATAATCATTCCCGGCATGGATGAAGTTGTTCCTCCTTGCGGATTCATCATACTTGGTTTCCCTTCGAGTTGTGCCGAGGCGTCAACGCTAAATGCTCCTTGTGTTACAATTTCTTCTCCATCCATTAAACCGTTCTCAACCACATAACTGTTGCCTAACATGGGTCCCAACTCAATTTCTCGGATTTTAAAAACAGGTTCATCACCTTCCTGTTTCACATATACCACTGAGCGTTTGCCTGTCCATAACACAGCAGAACGAGGAATGACCAACTTGTTTTTGTATTGGTTTAGAGTAGCATTTACAATACCGGTAGCAAACATTTCGGGCTTTAGTTTACCGCCCTGGTTACTAACTTCGATACGAACCCTGGCAACACGTGTAACAGGATCCAGAATCGGGTCAATAAACGTGATATTGCCTGAATAATTAACTCCTGGTAATGCCTGTAGGGTAAATGCTACTTTCTGGCCCTGCGACAGGTAAGGAAGATCACTTTCATAGGCATCGAACATGATCCATACTTTCGAAAGATCGGCAACATCAAACAGTACGGAACCCGGTGAAATAAAGTCGCCGTTGTTAACCCGTCGCGCAGTAACAATTCCGGAGGTATTGGCATAAATTTCAAAATTCGTTTTTACCTTACCTGAACTCTCAATAGCGGCAATCTGGTTTTCGGAAAGTTTCCACTGTCGGAGTTTGTCTTTTGCCGCTTCGTAAAGTACAGGTTGTGTGCTTTTTGTTGATACTGTTTCAATCAATTCCTGCTGGGCAGTTATCAGGTCGGGCGAATAAATAACAGCGAGTGTTTGTCCTTTGCGCACTACCTCGCCTGTAAAGTTTACCATCAACTTTTCGATTCTTCCGGGCAGATAGGATACCAGGCTTTGCAAGAGTCGTTCGTCTGCCTGAACTTTGCCATAGAGACGGATATCCTTGACCGGGTTTTGTTTTGAAACTACAGTTGTAAGCACATTGGCTAATGCTGCTGCCTCCTTTGTCATATGAATGGCATCAGCATCGAAAGTAGTGTCCCCTTGTTTGAGCAGGATCAGATCCATTCCGCAGATCGGACATTTACCAGGTTCGGACATTCGGATCTGAGGATGCATGGAGCAGGTCCAGATCTCATTCTTCACAGCCTCGGCAGCATGATCATGTTTGGTTTCATTTTTAGCCGGTGAATGAAAAAAGAGCCAGCCGAGTAGAATGCCTCCAATCAAAATGAAGCTAAAGCGGATATATTTATTTGAAAGAATATTTTTCATTTCTTCTGTTTTTTCAGGATTGTTTTATTGCGAAAATGCCATTAATCGTTTGAGCCAGGCAATGGATGTATTATAATCTGCGATTGCTTCCACCTGCCTGTATTCATAATCAAGAGTTTGCTGACGGATGCGCAGAATATCAGTAAGATTTGAACCGGAGGCAGCAAAGCTTTTTATCATGATATCAAGTGATTTTGAGGCTAATTTATGCTGATCGGCGTAAAGTTTTGTACGACGTTTGGCATCCAGGTACAACTGCAATGCCTGATAATAATCAGTTTGTATCGTATTGGCTGTTGCCTGGTAGTTTTGTTGATTTGCCGATTTTAAAAAGTCGGTTTCAGATACCATTGCTCTATACTTTTTCCGGTATATGGGTAAGGTAGCTTTTACCATTGGCATGATCATATCTTTCCCGTTCATCGGTGAAGTTGACATTTCGCTCTTATTGATAACTGAATAATTTAAGCCCAAACCAATCATCGGATAGCCCATTTTTGTTACCATTTGTTTGCGGGCTTCGAGCGATTGCTGCTCATACTGAAGCATCCCAAGCATGGGGTTATTCTTTATACTGTCGGATAAAGTGAGAAGTAAAGGCTGAAAATTATCTGCTATCAAAGTATCAGGTATATTTACTATTGCATCGGGCGGCCTGTTCAGGTAACTGTTAAACTGCGCCGAAAGGGTGTTCCATTGGTTCTTTAACAGTTCAATCGTATTCTGAAGATCTCCGATTTCAATCTGAATCCTGTACACATCCGATAGT
>JBBSDC010000259.1:0-3818 GCA_038249705.1 Bacteroidales bacterium
CCAAAACTCAGAATTGCAGTTTCAACATTATTGCGCAACATACCATACAGGTAGTTAATACAAGCATTAAATGCATCAGTCGGATTGCGTTTTACCCTTCCGGTAAAGGTAAATGGATCGGGTAAACGGGTTCCGCATATTTGCCAATAATAAGCCGCGGCATATGCTTCATAACTCAATAGCCTTTTTTTTGCTTCCGGAATGCTGATGAAGGCCGCTGGGTTTAGTTTATCCGATTGCTCCGCTATACGGCCTGCAATAAGCGTTACCTGTGAGGCAATTGCCGTGCGCCGGCCGGCTAAGTATTGGAGGTTTTGTATTTGGCCGTTAACTTTACTCCGTATAGTATTGCTTGCCCAATACATTGATTGCATGCTTTCGCAAAACCGGTATTGTTTGCGGCGCAGCAGTGAGGTGTTCAAAAACGCAGGCGACCACATACGTACTGTAGGCCGCCCGCTTGAGTTGCATATAATAACAGGTATCTGGTATTCGGAGGCCAGCAGTAAAGCCGGTGTGCTTATACGGCTGGGGGAGGTGATTAAAAAGCTGCTTACACGGTTGGGATGTATTATGCGTGTTTCATTTTCTTTTTCATCACTTATCATGAAACATGAATTGCGGACACTCATTTGCAGTCCGCGGGTATCTAATACTATTTGCATAACGGTTAAGTATTAATGATATTCGTAACCGGCGTATCGCCAGCTGTAACTGTACTGTTCGTCATTAGTTTTACTTATACCGTCAAACATATTTTTGAGTTTACGATATACAGGATGGTTTTTAGTATAAATCATATTCATAAATGCCAATCGTCCGCTTATTACTTGTTTGAGTTTGTTAATCCAGTCGAACACATACGGATCGGGATATTGTTGCGCGTAGCATATTACTTCTTTAAGTTTATTTATATCATGCTCAAAGTCGCATATAAACTTGTCGGGGATGGTGATTTTTTCGCCAAGTAACAAGCCGGTAACTTCTTTAATGTCGTTTTCCCTGAACCATTGTGTTTTTTTGTCGTCAACAATAAAACGATGCGAAAGCAGAATGGCATTTATTTGTGAGAAATGGGTTTGCGAAATAGCACAATTGGACGAAAACGACAGATCGTCAACATAACGTGTATAAACAAAACTGCTTCGGGCAGCCCACGAAAGCAGTTCCTTGTCGAGCGGAATGGTTGCGAAATTTGATAAGGATGGCGATGTAGGGCTGCCCATGGGTAGGCGACCCTTATAGGTTACCAGTCGGGTAAGTAATTCTTCGGTTTCGGTAGTAAATGAAAAAATACGGTAGTCGTTCAGCAGGGTATGCACTTTGCCAGTGTCCACCTGATGGAAAAAGTTGTCGAGGTCAATATTCAGCAGGTTTTTCCTTCCTAAATGCTTTTTGGCATTTGTAAAGATATTTCGTTTATCCATGTCGGTTTTTACCGCTCGTATAAAGCCATATGCTGCATCTGTTTTATAATCGTTGTATAGCCATTGCAGGCTATCGCTGATGCGATCAAGTATAATCCGCAACTGGCCGGTAGGTGTTTCGATTGTGCGTTTTTCGGTTGAACCTGGCTTTGGGATTTCGAATGTTCTGAAATTCGAATCCGGGTTAAGTGTTTTTAACGTATGAACCTCCACCGAGAGGAATGAGGCCAGGTCGGCAATTGTTTTCAACTTATCAATCATAACGGATAGAATTAGCAGGAATTTATAATTGTTAGCGATAAGCAGATAGAAAAGAAGGTGCGGGGAACTCCGCACCTTCAGGCATATTTGAACATCTTTCGTTGAAATGCTTTATCTCAGGATGACAAAGAACTTACATACTTTCGGAATCGGCTGACTACTTTATTGGTTTTATGTATTTTTCAATAATTCCATAGCCAAATGCTTTCCCGCTGCCAAGCGCAACAAATTGAGGCAGGTTTGCATTTATGCTGAATACAAGATCGAAAGGGAGGAAAAAATGAGCTTTATACGGCAGCAATTTCTGATTGAGTTTAAGTATATCAAGTAATTGTACCTGTAAATTAGTATGATTCACACCCAGGTATTTGAATAAATCATTTTTAAGGTGCTTGTATAATGTGCTTTCCAGCAAAGTTATTTTTTCGGCAGCAGGTGCTTCACTATATTTTTTATGCGTTTTCGAATCCAGGGCAAGGTAATTGCGAATATGGTAGAACTGCATTTGTTGTGTTTCGGCTACTTCTATTTCCTCATGACTAAGCCTGCGGAATTCCAGTATCAGATGCTCATTTATTGATACAGGGTTTCTGAATAAAGCGAATAGTTTTTTTAAAGCGAAAGACCCTTCATTAATGCCTGTAACCAGAAACTGATTATTAGTGTAGTGGTAAGTAATTTTCGGATAATCAGAAATGGTGTTACTATTGGCTTCGTTGTGGTTGTGAAACAACGAAGTATATACACCTAGTTCCTTCAATTGCTCACTGTTAGGATGCATAAGTCCTTTTACGGCATCACGCATCCATTCGGTGCCGGACTTTACGTATTTTTCGGGTGTTTCGCCAAATAGCAAGTAGGGTTTTATAATGTATGTGGTAACTTGAAGCATTGATTATAAATGGATTAAGTTTAAATAATTGGTGATTAGCAGATAAAATCAGTCGATTAAAAAGTCCAGCAATTCAATGTAACTATATACCAGTCGTTGTAATCCGTATTTCCGGGGATGATAGCTATTCTCCTTGCCGGTACTTCTATCGTGATGACTTCCGAACTTGGAACAGATTTTATACAAGTTGTTAGCTGAAACAAACAATTCGGGGGGTAGTACCCGCGGATTAAGGCTTTCAATAATAAGTCGTGTGCGACTGCCCGGGCCCCTGGTAAATTCGTCGGGCGACTTTTGCAAATGTTTTATACAACTAATATCCATAAGCAGTTCGAGCATACGGCGCAGCAGTGCCAGTGTAGTTACAATATCCGCTTTTGACGAGGTTCCGGCGGCCTGCAATATATCAATTAGCAGGTCTTCATCTTCGGGACTAAAAACCCCTGCTGTTTTTTCAAAAATATCAGCATAGCGATTGCGGATAGCCATCTCCGGCAGTTCGGCAATAGCCTTTTTCAGGTATTCGAACATTTGCTGGTGTTGTACAATTTTATTGAATACCTGGGCAATGCCTTCCAGTTCGGGCACAAACTCAGCGGGAGTCTCACTATTTATGCAAAAAGGAACCGAGCGGTTTTGTCCGTGTTCAAGTTCGTTAAGCCTGTGTAATGCATGGTACACAAAATTGGGTTTGGCGGTTTCATCCATGCCAGGTTCCAGCATGCAATGGCCATCTAACACAAGTGCTTTATATCTGCGAGAGGATGTTAGCGCATCGAAACCATCTTCGAGGTTATGAAAGTAAATCACCTCAAAACCATACTGCCTGCCTTCGAGGGCAAGCAGTTGGCAGTAAGTTGGGTTATCATCGATAAGGAGGAGGTGGTTGGGGTTTCTCATATAAGTTAAATGGATTCAAATGAGCCGAAATAAAAGTTAGGTACGGCCTAAAATCCAGATGGATTGAATCATTTAAGTTTTACTGAAAGATTATGGGTGCCAGGTGCATAATTGTTTGCACAAATAACTTTCACCTTATCATTTACTTTCAAAATGAGTTTTTCGTTTGGCTTTTTTCGGAAAACACATTCATTATCATTAACAGTGAATGTTATCATAAAGTAATCACCGATTTGGTCAGTAACAGTCCCATCATATTCCTTGCCTTTTGTAAGGAACGGGATTGCTTTAGCCGGAAAATCATTTTCCGGTAAGTCGCGATCTCCGGGGTGTGTGCC
>JBBSDC010000260.1:0-3779 GCA_038249705.1 Bacteroidales bacterium
GCTACAGCTATTCACTATTCACTATTCACTATTCACTAATCACTATTCACTATTCACTCTTTCCAGTGTCAGACACCCTGCGGGTGTACAGACACTATTCACTTTCATCTAACAAGAATGCTATCTATTGAATATCAACTACATATCGGAGTCTTTTTTTTGTTAGTTTCCGTTTGTGCCATTGCTAAATGGTGGTAGTCTATTCACTATTCACTATTCACTCTTTCCTACTCCTCTAACCCGGAAATATCACCTGTATCTTGTCCTAAAACCCTGGCTTTGATTACCCGGCGCATAATTTTTCCTGATCGTGTTTTTGGGAGTGATTCAGCAAATTCAACGAAAGCAGGTTTGGCAATAGGCCCAATTTCTTTGGCAACATGTGTTTTAAGCTCTTCGGCTAATGCCGGGCCGGGAACTGAGCCTTGCCGCAGGATCACTGTGCAATGGATAATATTTCCGTGCAATTCATCAGGTAACGCTACGGCTGCAGCCTCAATAACAGCAGGGTGACTAACAAGGGCACTTTCTATTTCAGCAGAGCCAAGTCTGTATCCGCTTACTTTTATTACATCATCGATGCGCCCGATGATCCAGTAATATCCGTCTTCGTCCTTCCGGGCTGAGTCGCCGGCAAGATACCATCCCTGTTTAGCATATTTTTCCCAGTATTTTTCTACATACCTGTCGGGATCGCCAAGGATGGTACGGGCCATGCCTGGCCATGGATTCTGAATAACAAGGTTACCTTCTTCCCCGGCTTTTACTTCTTCGCCATGTTCATTCACAATTGCAATTTCATTACCAAAAAATGGTTTTGTTGCTGATCCTGGTTTTAAAGGAGTTATGGGCAGAGGCGTAATCATAAAACCTCCGGTTTCAGTTTGCCACCAGGTATCCATAATAGGGCAGCGGCTTTTGCCAATCACTTCGTAATACCATTTCCATGCTTCCGGATTTATGGGTTCACCAACGGAACCAAGTAAGCGTAAGGAACTCAAATCGTGGCGGTCGGCCCAGGATGAGCCAAAACGCATTAATCCGCGGATGGCGGTAGGAGAGGTGTAAAGAATATTTATTCCGTATTTCTCAATCATTGACCACCAGCGGTTCGGGTACGGGTGATTGGGCGCACCTTCATACATCATAATGGTTGCTCCGTTAATCAGCGGACCATAAACAATATAACTATGGCCGGTTATCCAGCCGGGATCGGCGGCACACCACCAGCGGTCCTCGGGTTTTATGTCGAAAACATACCTGTGTGTGGTTGCTGTATAAACGGCGTAACCTCCATGAGTATGAACCAGACCTTTGGGCTTGCCCGTAGTTCCGGAAGTATAAAGGATAAAAAGCGGATCTTCGGCATTTGTTTTTTCAGTGCAGCAATTCGTATTGGCCAGAGGCATTCCCATCAGATCGTGATACCAGAAATCGCGGTCGTTTTCCATGTAGCATTCTTCACCCGTGCGCTTTACTGTGATGCAGACTTCGATGGTTGCCGATCGTTGCATGGCTTCGTTGGCGATGGTTTTTAGCTGAGTAGGTTTTCCCCTCCTGAAACCGCCGTCGGCAGTGAGCAGAATACGGCTTTTAGCATCTTCAATACGTTCGGCAAGAGCTTCCACACTATAACCGCCATATACCACACTATGAACGGCACCTATCTTGGCACAGGCAAGCATGGCAACTACCAATTCCGGAATCTGAGGCATATAAATGGTTACAACTTCGCCTTTTTTTGCCCCCATGGCACGAAGTACATTCGAGAACCTGGTAACCTCGCGGTTCAAAGCATGGTACGAAAAAGTACGTACATCGCCCGGTTCACCTTCCCATATAATTGCCATTTTGTTACGCGTAGCATTTTTCTGATGCCTGTCGAGAGCATTATGAATGATGTTGATCTGTCCGCCTGTAAACCATTTGTAAAAAGGTTTTTCGCTGTCGTCCAGCACTTTATCCCACTTTTTATACCACTCCAGTCGTTTGGCTTCTGTAGCCCAGAATTCTTCGCGGTTTTCGATGGATTCCTTATAAAGCTTGTCATAGTCCTTCACTATAGCTTTTTTGAGAACCTCTTTAGAAGGATAATACATTTTGTTGAGTTCGGATTCGGATGGGTTCATAATGTCAGAGATTTTTATAATTTAATTGCTTGCTTAAAAGTACAATTATTTTTCGGAGTACAGATGATAAAAATTGAATATGTTTACGTAAAGTATTTTTGGTCAAACTGTTTTTTAGTATCATTAATATCGGTATCAGGGAATTTAAGTTGCAGGACATACTAAATCAACCGGTCATCCGCTGCCTCGCGAACTCTCTCTCCGCAGGTAATCCTTTCGCATGGCTCTATAAATCCACATCAATAATTCATCCGGCGCTCTTTCTGCATTATGGAATTTAACTTTTAGCTCACAGCGCAAATTTAAAAATCATTAAAACACGCGAAAGGATTACCACTTCGATGAGAATAGTTCGCAAGGTAGCTGGGGTAATCCTATTTGTGTTAAGCGCAATTGTGTATGCTTATTTCACAATATAAAAATGATGTTACATAATTGCGAAATTTATGTTACAATGCATGTATGATCTTTAAAAAGATCTCTAATTTTTAAGGTTGAATTTAATCAAATTTGGCTTATCTTTGAAATCTCAAAAAAACTCTGGGATCCAAGTAAATTATGGTAACCACTTGCTTTGCAGCTCAATTTACATTTCCATTGGTATTGCATTTTTTTTGCTCTGAGAATCTTTAAAATTCGTTTACTTAATTTTCCGATTACTATCAATAACCACATGGTCAAACCCAATTGCTGTTTTACATTAAATATGCACAATACTAACTGATAGTAACGGCCGGTATTTAACGATTCTTTTAAGATCAAACGTAATGTGAATAATAATCACCAACCAAAGATGATATTTTGAATAACCTGGCGAACCTTTAGCTAACTGCCTGCCCTGCTTCGGCGGGGAACACCCGTAAAAAAATTAGTAAGATGTGAGTAATTCCATCTGACCTTAAAAAAACAAATTAATAATACATGAAACTACAAGTAAAATGCGACATACACAGTTCCTGCAAAATAATTTTGCAGGAACAATTGGATAAACTGCAACTACCTTATACACTTACGGGTTTGGGTGAGATAGAAATTACAGAAACTGTTGCACCTGAAAAATATACTGAGCTGGAAACAAACTTAGCCAAATACGCTATTGAAATAATTGACGATCCAAAAAATGTTTTTGCTCAAAAAATTAAAGATACCATTGTCGAAATGGTTTACATGGAACAAGCCTTGGCTTCTATAAAGACTTCTGCATACCTAGCAACAAAACTGAATAAAAGCTACACATATATAGCAGGGATATTTTCAGAAGTAACATTTACTTCCATTCAAAATTTTATAATTCTTCAAAAAATTGAAAGAGCAAAGCAGGAAATTATTGAAGGCAAAGATACACTTACCGAAATAGCATGGAAATTAAATTTCAGCAATGTAGCACACTTATCAACTGAATTTAAAAAAATTACAGGATTAACTCCAACAGCATTTCAGCGAATAATAAAAAAAAGAAAAGAAACTGAATTTAATCCTCAGCAATAAACTATAAACTAAATCCTTATTAAAATGAAACACGATGCGCTCCACATACTTCTGGCAGATGATGATGATGACGACCGTCTTTTTTTTAAAGATGCCATTGAAGAAGTAAAAGTAAGAACAATTGTTAATATGGTTAACGATGGGGTGGAACTAATGGACTAC
>JBBSDC010000261.1:0-3714 GCA_038249705.1 Bacteroidales bacterium
AAAAAGAAAATAACTGACATGTTTGAGTTGTGAGCCCTATTTTTTACCCACCCCAGCCCTCCCTGGAAAACAGGGAGGGAGTAGATTGTGCAAAACGAGGTAGTTGAACATCCTTTATCACAACGCCTTATCCTGGTAAAAATCAAGCAGTTTGGTGCGCAAAATGTAATTGTATTTAATTGATACCAAATTAATCAGCACCCTGTCGAAATTGTTTTTCGCGATTACAAAATCAACGGTTGAAATAGCGCCCTGTTCAAAACGGACTTCGGCAGCACGAAACGATTGCCCGAAATCATCCACCTGCTTCAACAATATTTTATAGGCTGAATAATCGGAATTCATAGAAATAAAATCCAGTTCGATAGCCTTACGCAGGAGTTCACGGGTATTCTGCGCTTCTACGTTTAGTTGCTTTTCAGCTACTTTTGCCTGGTTTAACCTGTTGCGGATCTGCAAACCATTCAGTAAAGGAATCTGCAATCCAATACTAACTGCCGAATTGAAGTTGTTGCCTAATTGTGTGCCGTATTTTATTGGGATAGCATTATACGTTGATTGAGGGGTGTACACCAGATTTTTCACATTGTTAAGCAACACATAATTGGAGGTAAAAACATCAGATGTACTTACAAACTCCTGCTTATTTGCCGTGCTCGAATAATTGGTATAAATGCCACCTGAAAGATACAGTGTTGGCATCATCTGACCTCTAATTGCCTTAATATTTTTAGCGGCACCGGCCACTTTCAGATCAGCCGATTTAACTAACGCCATATGGTTCAGTGCATTATCATATACTTCGCTGATAGATGCATTATACGGTTGTAAAAATGCATCATCATTGATCGCAATCAGTTTCATATTTTCCGAATAAGGAATATTCATCAGTTGTGCCAACGTTAGCTTTGCACTTTCCAGGCTGTTTTTTGTAGTCACCCCCGATAATTCATCATTAGCCAGTTGACCTTTCATATCGTACAGATCAGCCGGAGTAATTGCTCCCTGATCGTTTTTTATAACCATAAGATCCACTTTCTGCCGGGTAGCTTCCACCTGCGCCAGAGCGATATTCAGCTGTTCCTGAGTGCTTAAAACATAGAGATAATTCAGAATGATACTGATCGTAATTTTATCTTTTGTCTTCTGGGCGTCCATTTTGCCAGCTTCATAATTCAGTTTATTTTGCTTCATATAGTTATGAAGACTACTGCCATTCCATAAAACAAAATTACTCTGGAGTGAGTAGGAAGCAGCGTTATTCTGTTCGTTAATATACGAATTGGTATATGGATTTATGCTTCGCCCGTTAAACGAAGAATGTGAAATTCCTGCATTGAGGTCGGGCAGCAAATTGGCTTTGGATTGGTTGTAATTCAGTCGTGCTGATTCCGCCAGAAGCTCAGCCTGTTTCACATCGGCATTATTTTTAAAAGCTGTTTCAACGCATTGTTGCAGAGTATAAACCTGGTTTTCAATGGATGAAACTTCCTGTGCCTTTATTTGTATTGATGCCGCAAACACAAGCAGGAACAACACTATTACTGTTATCTTATTCATTTTATTTATCTTAAAAACTCTGATTGATTTAATTTTCAATTCTCCCATCCAGCAGATTGATGATTTTTGAACCATAAGCAGCATTCCTTTCGGAATGGGTTGCCTGTATAATGGTTACGCCATCTTCGGTGTTTAACTGTTTGAAGAGTTCCATAATTTCCTCACCCTGTTTGCTGTTGAGGTTGCCGGTAGGTTCATCGGCCAGTATTAATTTTGGCTTTGCCACCAAAGCGCGGGCAACGCCAACTAATTGCTGTTGTCCTCCTGATAACTGAGGCGGAAATAAATCTTTTTTACCCACGATGTTAAATCGATCCAGGATATCAGCCACAATAGCTTGCCGCTCAGCGGATTTTACATTCTGGTAGAGTAGGGGAGTTTCAATATTTTCGTAAACCGTTAATTCGTCAATCAGGTGATATGCCTGAAATACAAATCCTATATGGCTTTTATACAATTGCGAACGGTGTTTTTCCTTTAGTTGGTGAACCGGTTGGCCAATAAAATTGTATTCACCTTCGTTAAATTCGTCCAGCATTCCGATAACATTCAGCAAGGTAGATTTGCCCGAACCGGATGGTCCCATGATGCTGATAAATTCACCTTCTTTAACAGTAAAATTGATATCGCGTAGCAGGAAAATGCGGTTTCCGCCGGAATTCACCCATTTATAAATATGTTTTAGATCTATCATAGTATTTGTTTTTATTCGGTTCGTAAACTTTTTACCGGATTGGCCATAGCCGCTTTCACTGCCTGGAAACTCACGGTAGCAAATGCTATCAGGATAACCAGCAGACCTGCCAGTGCAAATATCCACCATTCCAAAGCAATGCGATACGGATAGTTCTGCAACCATTTGTTTGCTACAAGCCAGGCCAGCGGAACAGCGATAATCAGAGCAATGCAAACCAGTTTCAGAAAATCTTTCGAAAGAGTAGTTACAACACTGTTTATTGATGCTCCCAATACTTTTCGGATGCCAATTTCTTTTGTCCTTTTCTCCGCTGCCAGAACCGATAATCCGAAAAGTCCGATGCATGAAATAAATATAGTTAATACAGCACCGAAGAAAATAATCTGTTTCCATTTGGCTTCAGCTTCGTAATCCTTAATTCGCTGCTCATCTTTAAATATGTAAGAGTAGGGGCTTAAAGGGAAGAACTGCCTGAACGTTTTTTGTATAAATTTCAGACTTCCAGTTTCGGAGCCAGGCTTAATTTTTATGTTACTAATTCCATACCAGTTGGCATTCTTCATGGTAAATAACTGCGGGCCGATTTCCTGGTTTAATGCCAGGTGATGATGATCCTTAACAACACCTACAACATAGTAGATTTCGTTATCGTTAAAAAAGAAATTAACAGTTTCACCAACAGGGTTTTCCCAGCCGGCTTTTTTCACAAAGGCTTCGTTTACCAATACAGAATTGCTTGAATCCGATGGAAAATTATTTGAGAAATTCCTCCCTTGTACCAAAGGAATTTTAAACGTAGGGAGATAAGATTCATCAATGGTTTCTACGCTGAAAAGAATGGAAGAATCGTTGCTGATTTTTGCGCTGGTCCGCCATTGTCCGCCATTTTTAGGCGCTACATCAACAATATTCGGATTTTTTAATAATTCAGCTTTAAAAATCGCGGCATCGCTACGGTTACTGTTTGCATTTACAACAACAATATTGCTGTCATCATAGCCTAAATCAGTCTTAGTGAGGAAATTAAACTGCTTATAGATTGTTAATGTACATATAATCAGGAAGGAAGCTAACGCAAACTGTAATACGACCAGCGATTTTTGAAGGTAGTTTTTCCCCGTCAGATTGAAACGGCTGTACAATGTTTCCACAGGTTTATAACTTGATAAAACCATAGCAGGATAAAAACCGGCAAGTAATCCTGTAAACAATAATAGTGATAAATAGATGACAATCAGCTTTTTATCAAACAGATACGAAAGAGCAAGAGCTTTATTAGCCAGATCATTAAAAACTGGTAATACCAATTGTACAATCATTAAAGCCAAACTGAATGCAATAAAGCAGAGTAAAAATGATTCGCCCAAAAACTGAAATATTAATTGTTTTCTGTTGCTGCCAACTACTTTACGAATACCAATTTCTTTGGCCCGTTTTACCGACCGAGCCACTGTTAA
>JBBSDC010000262.1:0-3693 GCA_038249705.1 Bacteroidales bacterium
ACAATCACCTCATTCACACCAACCACCGGCTGCTCTACCGGTGGCACAGTAGTTACCATAACCGGTACCAATTTTACAGGTGCAACGGCTGTAACATTCAATGGTGTAGCTGCTACTTCATATTCAGTAACCAATGCCACTACGATTTCTGCTACCACACCAGCATCTGTCGCTACCGGAAAAATCTCGGTAACCACACCTGATGGCACGGCTACCAGTGCTGCAGATTTTACAGTTACTTCGGCTGTTACCGCATCCGTTTCTATTGTTGCCAGTGCTAATCCTGTTGTAGGGGGCACATCCGTTACATTTACAGCTACACCTGTTAATGGTGGTACATCACCAATATATGTGTGGTATGTAGGTGCCACTTCCTATGCAATAAATAATCCGGTTTTCATCACTACTCCTACTAATGGTATGTTGATAAGCGTAGTAATGACAACTTCGCTACCTTGTGCCAGCCCCTCGCCAGCTACTTCAAATATTATAACTATGGTGGTTACCCTATCACCTGCCACTTCAAGTTGGACAGGTGTTACAGATAACAACTGGCATACGGCAGGAAACTGGAGCGATGGAGTGCCTGGATCTACAACAGATGTAACGATACCTTATACAGGGATTACTAATTTCCCAACCATAAGCAATTCCGCTATTTGTAAAAACCTGATTATGGAATCCGGTGCTTCGTTGCTTGGTAATTCAAACCTTTCCTTTGCAACAGGAGGAAGCGCCACCGTGAAACGTGATATTTCGGGTGGAGAATGGCATCTTATTTCATCGCCTGTTTCGAATGCTGTTTCGGGTATATTTACTGGTAAATACCTGCAAACACA
Organism: Bacteroidales bacterium; assembly: GCA_038249705.1. GTDB lineage: Bacteria > Bacteroidota > Bacteroidia > Bacteroidales > UBA4417 > UBA4417. Next base: position 840 of record JBBSDC010000262.1, read on the forward strand.
TACTGAATCAACGAATGCTTATACCGATATTATCATCACTACTGAGCCTCTTACACCAATGAAAGGATTTGCTCTTTATAATGCATCATCTTTCACAGCTGAATTTACCGGGGTATTAAATGCTGGACCCAAAACTGCAGGCTGGTTGACACGAACAGTTGCCGGCGTGGATGGAGGATTTAATCTGGTTGGCAACCCGTATCCGTCATCCATTGACTGGAGTGCAGTTTCAGGATGGACTAAAACTCATGTTAATAATGCAACTTATATTCATGTAAACGCTTCCATATGGGCACAATTTGTCGGAGGTGTTAGTTCCAATGGAGGCACAAGATACATTGCCCCTGCCCAGGGTTTCTTTGTTCAGGTTACTGATGGTAACGCTACCGGAAATCTGGCAATGAATAATAACGTACGTGTTCATAATGCCACATCTTTTTTCAAGAGCTCAGAAAATGAAACAGTAGCTAACCTGGTAAGGTTGCAGGTTTCGGGCAACAATTATACTGACGAAGCTGTTGTCCGTTTCCTTCCGGAAGCAACTGCAGAATTTGATGGCGACTGGGATGCACATAAACTCTATGGCGACGTTTCTGAAGCAGCACAGATTTATACTTTAGGCGCCACCAAACTTGCCATCAACTCACTACCCGAAACCAATATGGTTCCTGTAGGTATTCATGTTGGTACTAGCGGAACATACACCATTGCTGCAACCGAAATCAACGACCTGAATTATGTAACCCTCGAAGATACCCAAACTGGTATTTTCACTGAACTTGCCACAAAAACATATACTTTTAACTTTACTGCCGGCGAAAATGAGCAACGTTTTAAACTGCATTTCAGCGCTCTGGGTATTGATGAAAAACCAAATGTTGATGCCAATATCTACAGCAACCAGCAAACCGTTTATATCAACCTGAACGAGAATGTAAAAGGTGATATTTATATTTACACTATTGCCGGTCAGTTGGTTACAGCAAAGGAATCCGCAACAGGAAGTGTTCGTATAGGTTTAACTTCAACGGGTGTGTATATGGTGAAAGTGGTTACCGCGAAAGAAACCATAACCCAAAAAGTGGTGATCCGATAATTTAGTAACAAAGAAAAAGCAAAAAGATATGAAAAAGATAGTATTTATAGCAGCCGTCATATTGGGTTTAAGCCTTCCGTTTACGCTGAATGCACAAAATCCTCCGCATCCTGGTGGTGGAAATGCACCCGGAGGCGGAAACACAGTTGTAGGCGGTACACCAGCCGGAGCGCCTATCGGTAGCGGCACATTTATTCTTCTGGCATTAGGGTTGGCTTACGCCAGCCGTAAAGTTTACACCATGCGTAAGCCGGTGGAGGAATAAACAAGTTTTTAATCCGGTTTAAACCGGAATATTATAAAACACAGCCCAGTCTTGTGAAAGAGGATGGCTGTGTTTTTTTTGTGGGCTTTTTAATCGGAGTGCGACTTGGAGTCGCGCCCCGATTGGTTCAGCGGATACCTCTTTTTATCCACCGCCTGGTACGGAAATCGGGGAATGAAGCACGAGGCACTTCGACTCCAGTGTAACGGAGGGTTTTTGAGGCAAGAGGCTGTGCGAACTTGCTGCGGCATACTTTTAGAAAGTCGCTCAATGTGATTATCCTTGTCAGGCTGGAGTTGAAGCCATTGCACCAGTGAAACCAAAAACCGTGTGAGTTGATAATCCGAATAAACAGAATTACTGCAAAAACAGAGATGTAGCTGAATCCGCTACAACAGAATAATGCTTCCAACTACAACTATTCGGCGTATGCCGCTACAGGGTTTCTGTAAAAACCAACTTATTTTTGTTGCTTAACATCAATGGAAGAATCAGACAAAAAAACAGGAGTCAGTCTATAATGAAACTGTACAACACTACCCGAACTGCATATTACGAGAAAAAGGACAAAAGCTATCAGGCATAAGTGAGGTAAATCGAAAAAGCATTTCTTAGCCGAATTTTAAAAATATAAAAAAACAGGCACTGTTGTCTTCCCTGCCGGAAAAGCCTGAATTTGCTTTATAAGACTAAAAATTATTTCTGATCCTGTTTTTTCATCTGATATCGGTATCCGGCGATGTATATGCAGCGCCGGATTGCTCATTTGCCAGTTATAGCGGAATCAATTTCTTAAACGTTTAATGCCTGACTGCCGTTTAAAACTGAAAAAAAATACTCACACAAAGGCAAAATTATCCTGATACGGATTGCAGGAAATCCGGTTGTGTGGAGTGTGTTTCTGCTACTGATAAAACAGGTAAAAAGCTAAGCTTCAGTGCAGGCAACTCACTCATTCTCGGTATCCTGCTGATGAAACAAAATTAAATTCTATCTTTACAATTCCGAAACTATTAACACTCTTCAAACACGGATTACATATTACACCTATCACACAAAATTAGTTGGTTTATGAAAAAATACCTGCTTTCGCTTTTCCTTGTATTTATCAGCTCGCTGGTTCTGAAAGCATCGTATGTTACTTCCGAACCCCGCCAGGTTAAACAACCTGATGGAGAAGTGATCGATTGTTTTGTATCAGGCGACGAGTTTTTTAACTGGCTTCACGATGCCGAAGGGTTTACCATTATACAGGCTCCCGACGGGTATTTTTATTACGGCATGGTTCAGGGCGACCTGGTAGTTCCCACTCAATACAAAGCAAATACAGTAAATCCGGAGCAGGCAGGCTTACGCAAATGGGCAAAAGTATCGCTGCAGGAATACGAAAGACGCAAAAATCTGTTTACCAGAGATAACAATACTTCCGTTACAGCGCCACACACAGGAACTATGAATAACCTGGTGGTTTATATTAAATTTTCGGACGATAC
>JBBSDC010000263.1:0-3687 GCA_038249705.1 Bacteroidales bacterium
AGTAGGGGAGACCGAAACGGTATTAGCGGCTACAGCTCCATTCATGTCAACAGTGCCGGCAACAAGTGTTTGAAGAGTTAGTGCTGTCGGACTGTCTTTTTTACAGCTGTCAAATCCAATAAGCAGGATGACTGCCAGAATAAGGGTACTCAGAAATGCAATTTTGTTTTTCATAGTTTTAGTTGATTTAAGGTTAATATAAGATGATTGAGGTTAAGCTTAATTATTTGTATTTACCATTTTGTATTTTGAGTTAATGATCCCTGTGAGATATCAATTTCACCCTGAGGTACAGGTAAAAGTTCATTTTTACCAGAAATAAAACCTAGTGGGCCTAAAACAGACGTAGCCTTGCCTGTGCGAACCAGGTCCCAGAAACGATGCCCTTCCAATGCAAGTTCGTGGCGGCGCTCGTTCAGTATGATATCGCGCAGTGAAGCTTTATCAGTAGTTGTAATATCAGGCAATATAGCGGTACTTCCCTGGCGGGCGCGTTTACGGACCTCATTCAGATATGTTAACGCCAATTCCGGTTTATTATTCTCGTTCAGTGCTTCTGCAGCCATCAGCAAAACATCAGCATAACGGATAATTCTACGGTTATGACCGAATTGAGATGCCACATCAACTCCGGGAGTCCATACTTTACGGTTATAGCATTCTGTTTCTATAATATTCCCCTGTGCATCGGTTGTAATGTTGGGTGTAGTTCCATCACCTAATATCATAATGCCATCGAGTACATCGCCCAGGTCGATAATAGTACCCTTCAATCGTGGATCGCCGGGTTCGAAAGAAGCCCGTAAGTCAGGCGTAGGCCGGTTAAAACCCCAGCCCCTGTTTGGTGTCCCACGAACTCCCTGAACATTCCCATACTGATCGCCGCCTGCACCTTCAATACCAATTGCACCAATTTCAAATACTGATTCTATACCATGTTGACCCGATACACCATTGGCATCAGCAAAAACAGGTTCTAACCCATACTTGTTCGAAGTAATAACTTCCAAAGCATACTTTTCGGCATTTACGAAGTCGCCTTCGAAAAGATACATTTTAGCAAGTAAGCCTCGGGCTGCACCTTTGGTGGCACGACCTAGCTCAGTGCTGACCTGATCACTTTTTTCATTCAGACCGGCAAGTGCAGCAAGCAAGTCTGATTCAATTTGTTTGTAAACCTCTGTTTTGGGCGATCGTACTGTCTTTGATGGCGGATTGAGTGCAATAACCAAAGGAACATCCCCCCATGCACGCACCAGATCGAAATAAAAAAGACCACGCAGGAATTTTGCCTCAGCAATGTAACGGCTCTTTAGGGTAGCATCCATTTCAATCAAAGGAACTTTTTCAATCACAACGTTTGCCCTTTTAATTCCTTGGTACAAGGTTGCCCACCATGCACCGAGTCCTGCTGTTGTCTTTGGGAATGTGAAATTGTCATAAGGGCCTATTTCTGCAGAACCATCGGTTGGATTACTTCCTTTGCGTGCATCATCCGACATAATATCCAGTATTGGAAATGTGCCTGAATGATAGCCGATATCAAGCATAGTGCCGTAAGTTGCGTTAACGGCAAGCAATGCGTCGGTGGCTGAGGTTGGAAATGTAGTTTGTGTTAAAGCCCCCTGTGGCTGCTTATCCAGGAACGATTCGCATCCTGAAAAGGATAGCAAAAGCAGAAAGGTTAATGCTGCTGTGTATATTTTTTTAATGTTTTTCATAGCCGTTAGAATGTTAAATTTACACCAATGGAATACACTGCGCTTACAGGATAAATACCTGTATCAATACCATTTGACAATACATCACCACTTCCGATTTCGGGTGTATATCCGGAATATTTGGTAAAGGTATAGATGTTGTTCCCTTTTACGTAAACACGGAACTGCTGCATATGAATTTTTTTACTAAATTCTATAGGCAGAGTATAACCTATTACAACACTCCGTAGCCTCAAAAATGAGCCGTCCTGAATATATTTATCCGAAGGAATATAATTATACCCTCCGAATGTGGAACGTGGTTCAGAATTACTTGTTCCTTCACCTGTCCAGCGATCCATAACATGTTGCTCGAAGTTGTAGGCATCGGGTCTGATAAATTCTTTTGCGTTGTAAATTTTATTTCCGGTTTGTCCTTGTAATGCAAACGAAACATCAAAACCTTTATAGGTTACTTCAGCATTTAAGCCAAAAATAAATTTCGGAACCGGCGAGCCTATATATGTGCGGTCCTGATCATTAATTACCAGGTCATCATTTACATCCACCCGGCGCAAATCGCCTATAGTTGCATCACTTGTATGCGGATAGGCATCCAATTCAGCCTGGTTCTGGAATATGCCGTCCGTTTTGTATCCGAAGAAAGCCCCTATAGGTAATCCTTTGCGGCTTTGGGTTAAAAATCCTTTAATGTTACCTCCAAATAAGAGTGAATCAACCCCACTGCTTCCTCCAACACTAAGTACTTCATTATGAACAGTAGAAACAAGCATCCCTATGTTGTATCCAACCTCGCCAATTTTATCGCGCCAATTGATATTAGCTTCAAATCCGGTGTTTAGAACTTTACCTGCATTGTATGTTACCTTCTGACCTTGTCCGTTACCCATCAAACCAGGTGTCGCCAGGTCAACCAGAATATCGTCGGTAATACGGTGATAGTAGTCGAACTCGCCGGTGAGGCGGTCGTTAAACAAGCTAACCTCCAATCCAATATCTGCCTGTGTGGTTACTTCCCATTTAAGATCAGGATTGCCGTTTCTGCCATAGCTTACACCCGGATACAGAATATCGCCGGTTCCAAATACAGTATTGAGGTCCTGGGTAAGTGAAAAACGGTTTGAATAATTAATTTTTTCATTTCCGATTTGTCCCCAACTGGCTCTCACTTTTAATTTTGTAACTTCTGGCACACTCTTCATAAAGGATTCCCTGCCGATATTCCATCCGGCGGCTACTGATGGGAAAACGCTCCATCGGTTTGCCGATGTAAATTTAGACGAACCATCGCGGCGGAAAGTGGCAGTAAAAATATACTTTTCATTGTACGTATAATTTAGCCTTGCCAGGTACGAAATCATAGAGTAATACAACCCGGCATCTACGCCGTTTCCCAGACTTCCTTTGATACCGGGACCGGTAATATTATTATACTGAAGATACCAGAAGTCGCTCGCATCTCTGATGATATTTTCACCCGAAGCGTTAAAATACTCGGAGTTGGAATTCTGCATGGTATAACCAGCTAATGCACTGATAGAATGTTTATTGAATATATGACTGTAGTTAAGTGTATTTTCCCATAGCCATGTCAGATTATCACTTGATTCTTTAGAGAGGCTGCTTTTAGGATGAATCTGCATGGATTCCGTACCATCATAATAAAGTACTGCATAAACCGGTAAAAAGTTTTCATTTTTATTATAGCCTGCATCGATTCCAAAACTGGATTTGAAAACAAAATCTTTCAGAAAGGTTACTTCAGCATACATATTGCCTACAGCACGGACTCCTTTATTTGAACTGTTACTGTATTCAATATCTGCAAGGGGATTCCCTACGCCCGGAACTCCAGCAAATGAGCCGTCTTCCCTGTATGGCAATAAGGTTGGCCATGCTCTGTAAGCCTGAAATACAACGCCTGGTGCATTTTGCTGTTTGTAGGGTGATATGGTAATGTTGTTAC
>JBBSDC010000264.1:0-3656 GCA_038249705.1 Bacteroidales bacterium
AGAGAGAAAAAATACATAAACACATTGGTTTGGGATCCCGATCCGCATGTTATACATACCACGCAAACAGATACTGTTACCGTTTGGTATGCAAATCCTGATTCATTGCTTTCGGAAGTTATGCCACACCAGCAAGTAAACAATACGTATGCAAGTTTATGTTATTATGCGCTCACAGCTAACTACGATAATTGGAACAGCAGGCATACCATGTTTTATGATTTCAGCACAACGCATATGTTCGATGATAATTTAAATTGCTACACTATGGCTTTTGAACCAACGTATGATTTCCATTGCTTCACAAAAGGGTGTGGTGCAAGTTACTCGTTTCACGAAGAGCCTGCTGATTTCAGTGGTTTTTACAATAAGCTGGTGTATTTTATAAAAGGCAACGAAATATGGGGCGATTCGTATATTCTGAATGCAGTTAATGAACTTCCGGGCAAAGAGCTTTTAGTTGAGGTATTCCCTAATCCTTTTTCGGACCGGATTGATATAAAAATTGAATTGAAAACACCAGGTACTGTCAGTCTTTACCTTTATTCTATGAGCGGCATATTGTTGCTCAAAATTGAAGACACTCAAAAACAACCAGGCTATTATACGTACCATCCTGATTTGTTGAGACTTAGCAAAGGTATTTATGTTCTGAAATACAGCGCAGGAGAAAAGATAGGGTACAAAAAATTGATCAGAAATTAACACTGGCTGATTCCGGAATTAATTATTGTCTCTGCTGTTACCGGTAATGATCCGGTTTCGTAGTCAAATATTTTTAATTTTGTACGTGGTGTTACCTGCCTGTTGCGGGTTTCGAAGGTATCCACAAATTATCTATTGCGAAAATACTACTAATGCTTCAGGAAATCCCAAATCCCCAGCTTCAACTGGCTTTTGACTTTGTTCAGCAGACCAATAAAAACCTTTTCGTTACCGGTAAAGCCGGAACCGGAAAAACAACTTTTTTGCGTAACCTGAAGCTGATTTCGCCCAAGCGAATGATAGTTCTTGCGCCGACGGGAGTGGCAGCTATTAATGCCGGTGGAGTCACCATACATTCGTTTTTCCAGATGCACTTTGGCCCGCATATTCCGGGTGAAAACCAGCAGCCTGATCGTCAACAGGGTTTTGACCAGAAAAAGACTTTCGACCGTTCGCAGCGTTTCAGCAAGGAGAAAATTAACATCATCAAAAGCCTCGACCTGCTGGTGATTGACGAAATAAGTATGGTTCGCGCCGATTTACTCGATTCAATTGATGAGGTTTTACGAAGGTTCAAGGACAGGGGCCAACCTTTTGGTGGTGTTCAGTTACTTATGATAGGCGATTTGCAACAACTTGCCCCGGTTGCCAAGGACGATGAGTGGGAGTTGCTGCGACCGTATTACGATACCATTTTCTTTTTCGGAAGCCGTGCCTTGCAGAAAACCGACTTTACAACTATTGAACTCAAACATATCTACAGGCAAAGCGACCAGGTTTTTATCAATCTGTTGAATAAAGTCCGCGACAATAAAATAGACAAACAAGCCCTCGACGACCTGAACCAGCGCTTTATTCCAAATTTCAATCCCGGAAACGACGAAGGGTATATTTCGCTTACCACCCATAATTACCAGTCGCAGGCTATTAACGAGAATAAACTGAAACAACTCAAAGGTACTCCTCACAATTTTACCGCTGAAGTAAAAGGTGAATTCCCCGAATACAGCTATCCCACTGATTTTGAGCTGGTACTCAAAGTGGGAGCCCAGGTGATGTTTGTGAAAAACGATATTTCGCGCGAGAAACTGTTTTATAATGGCAAAATAGGTAAGATTTTGCGGATTGAGGGCGATACCATTTTTGTAAAATGCGAAGGCGATTATGACACTATTCCTGTGCAGCAAGTTGAATGGCAGAACAATAAATATACTATCAACGAGGATACCAAAGAAATTACCGAAACGCCTGTCGGAAGTTTTATACAATATCCGCTGAAATTAGCCTGGGCTATTACCATCCATAAAAGCCAGGGGCTTACATTTGAACGTGCTATAATTGACGCAAATGCAGCCTTTGCCCACGGTCAGGTTTATGTTGCACTGAGCCGTTGCAAAACCATGGAAGGGATGGTGCTTAGTTCGCGCATATCGCAGGAATGCATTAAAAGCGATGTGAGCGTAAAAGGCTTTTCAGCCAATGCCGAATTGAATCAGCCAGGCGAACGGGAGCTTATTGCATCGCGTATCGCTTACCAGCAAACATTGCTTTTGGAATTGCTCGATTTTTCGATTATTCAGCGCAGGCTTCACTATATCCAGAAACTTATCAAGGAAAATTCGAATGTTTTGCTTCCTGCTTTCGCTGAAATTTTTAATACTATGAGCGAAAAATTAGCCGCTGAATTGATAGGAATCGTAAACAAATTCAATCCACAAATAGGCCAGTTACTTATTGAACAGCCGATGATTGAAAGCAACGAAGCGCTTCAGGAAAGGATAAAAAAGGCTTGCTCCTATTTTGCTGAAAAAACAGAAGTACATATTTGCCAGATTTTGCAAAATACTGATATTGAAACTGATAATAAAGAAATCAGGAAATCGCTCAACGAAGGGATGGAAAACCTTTACATGGAAGCTTTTATTAAAACAGCAAGTTTTAAGGCTTGTGCATCCGGATTTTCGGTAAAAACCTACCTCGATGCCAAAGCAAAAGCCTCCATTGAAAAAATACAGCTGAAAAAGGAAGTTAAAGTTTCTGTATATAATCCCGCATCAGGATCAGCCAATGTATCCTTATTGCAGGGAATAAAAGCCTGGCGCAATGCCAAAGCAGATGAGGAAGATTTACCGCTTTATATGGTGCTTCCGCAGAAAACCTTGTACGAACTGGTTGAAAAAATGCCGGTTACGCTGAAACAGCTGAAGGAAATCAGTGGTTTTGGAAAGAAAAAAGTTGAGAAATACGGCGAGGAGTTGCTCGGCATTATCTGTAATTTCTTACATGTGGATCAACCTGAAGTTTCTGTTTCAGAATTGCCAATGGAAGAACGTTCAAGTAAACCAAAACCGGTAAAAGGTCAAACACAGAAACTTAGCTTGGAAATGTTTAAACAGGGAAAAACGATTGAAGAGATTGCAAAAGAGCGGACTTATGCTGTAACTACCATCGAAGGGCATTTGTCGACCTTTATTGAGAGTGGGGAGATTGATATCCTTGAATTGATTAGCCCTGAAAAGCTGGAATATATCTCTGCATATTATAAAAAAACCGGTAGTGTTTCCCTCTCCGAAGCAATTAACGCACTCGGTAATAAAGCTACCTACGGCGAATTACGGATGGTGAAGAGTCATCTTTTTTATCTAAACCGAAATAATCAGAATCTATCAGAATAATGAAACAAGGATTGTTTTTTGTCATTACTTGTCGAACTATTCTTATAAACGAATTGAGAATTGCTATCCGGAAATAATATCTATTTACATTTAATCCCTTCAAGACTATAGATGTAGTATAGCGGAAGCCTAAAAGGCTTCAATGTCAATAACCATGGGTGAAACCCATGGTTCATCAATACACAAATCCGATCCCAACCCCGCAAGGGGTTGAATAACTGAGATATACACTATCAAATCTTACTAACAACAGGTTCGTAACAGCTCATAATGACC
>JBBSDC010000265.1:0-3650 GCA_038249705.1 Bacteroidales bacterium
ACATTATTATTTGTTGACGGAGTGCAGGTTGCTGCAACCACAGGCAACCTTATAAATCATACCATAACAGCTTCAGATTACGGGCGATACCTTGTGAAAGCCGTTGCCAAAACTGCTGCAGCCATGGTTGCCGATTCATTTTATTATTATGTAAGGCCTGCAGCTACTGTAGCCGAACTTCCTGCCGGAATGAAAGATGGTATTAACTACCTCAGCGAAACATCTGTTTTGCTTTCCCTTTATGCTCCTCTTAAACAGTTTGCATTTGTGATTGGCGATTTCAACAATTGGCTGCCTGACGAACAGACTTATATGAACCGGACTTCCGATGCTAAGCGATATTGGGTTCAGATTGACGGTTTGGTTCCCGGAAAGGAATACATTTACCAATACCTGGTTGACGATAATATCCGTATCGGCGATCCTTATGCCGAAAAAGTAAGTGATCCATGGAACGATTCCTACATTTCTTCAGCTACATACCCGGGAATATTGCCATACCCTTCAGGGAAAACACAAGGAATTGCCACCGTTTTTCAGACAGCGCAGGTTCCATACGTGTGGAAATCGAACAATTTTACAGCACCTAAAAAAACCGATCTTGTAATCTACGAATTGCTGGTACGCGATTTTGCCGATCCCAAAACATTCCAGTCGGTAATGGATACTATTGGCTATCTGTGGAAACTCGGGGTTAATGCTATTGAACTTATGCCGGTTAGTGAATTTGAAGGTAACCTCAGCTGGGGTTATAATCCGAATTATTATTTCGCAGTGGATAAATTTTACGGGCCTGCGAATAAGTTGAAACAGCTTATTGATACCTGCCACCAGTTAGGCATTGCCGTTATCAGCGATATGGTTTTAAATCATGCTTTTGGCACTTCTCCTTATGTAATGTTATATTGGGACAAAGCCAGCAACCAGCCGCTTTCGTCAAGTCCTTTTTACAACCCTGTGGCAAAACATGATTTTAATGTCGGTTATGATATGAACCACGAATCGGGATCAACAAAAACCTATGTAGGAAGGATTCTGAGGTATTGGCTCGATGAATTCAGGTTCGATGGATACCGTTTCGACCTTTCGAAGGGATTCACCCAGAAAAATACGTTAGGAAATACTGCTGCATGGGGAAATTATGACCAAAGCCGGGTTGACATTCTTACAGCCTATTACGACACAATTAAAAGTGCTAATCCCAACGCGTATCTTATTCTCGAACATCTTGCCGATAACAGCGAGGAGAAAGCACTTGCCAACAAAGGCATGATGCTGTGGGGAAACATGAACCATAACTATAACGAAGCCGCAATGGGATATTATGCCAACAGCGACCTTACCTGGGGAGTTTACACATCGCGCGACTGGAGCCAGCCTAACCTGGTTACATACATGGAAAGCCATGACGAAGAAAGGCAGATGTATAAATGCCTGAGTTATGGTGCATCAAACGGATCGTATTCAACAAAGGATTCTGCTACCGCTCTCAGAAGGGCTGCGCTTACCGCAACATTCTTCTATACTATTCCGGGTCCGAAAATGCTCTGGCAATTTGGAGAGCGTGGGTACGATTATTCTATCAATTATCCAACAAATACAAATGAAAGCCGGCTGGCACAAAAGCCCCCACGCTGGGATTACATGAAAAATTTCAGCAGGGTGTACCTCTACGACCTGGTTGCCTCACTGATAAAACTCCATACTGAGAATCCGGTTTTCGAAACAACCGATTTCGACCTGAACCTGCAGGGTGCTATGAAGAAAATCCGTTTGCGTGATGCAAATTCTTCGATGGTTGTGTTAGGTAATTTCGATGTAAAAGATGGTTCAATTACAGCCAATTTCTATAACACCGGAAAGTATTATGAGTTTTTCAGCGGCGACTCCATCACGGTAACATCCACTGATATGAGTATCGACCTGAAAGCGGGCGAATACCGTATTTATACCAATAGCAGGCTGCCATATCCGTATGATGTTGATGACGACAAGGAAAAGAGTTCATCGGTTCTGGTTATTCCTAACCCGGTAAACGAAATGTGTACTATCGAAATCACCTACCCGGAAAGCACCAATTGCAGAGCCGATATTTTTACACTCGAAGGCAAACATGTAAAAACCATTTACAGCGGGCAAATCAGCGAAAAACTTTCTATTGAATGGGCACCACCGGCATCAGGCATTTATATGTTAAAAGTGGTTACCGGTAAAGAGTACACAGTGAAGAGAATTGTTGTTTCACAATAGCGGCAGCAATAACTATTTTCCGTTTAAGTATTAACGGTTGAGGCTAGAATAGTGGCGGTTTGCTTGAGTTGTTCCTGTCAACACGTCCCGCCACAGGCTGAACGGGTTATGAACTTTCAATTATGTACTTCACCCGCCATTTTTTATAGCCTTTATTGGCAAAAGTTTTTTATTTCTTTAATCGGGTGTCAAAATAGAAATTCTGGTGATCTAAGATTTTTATTCTTTTATAATCTGGATGATTACAGTTTAAAATAAAATTATGTGAACTATGAATTATGCAACTTGGAACTTTAAGAGCAATAGTTTCTTCTTTTTGAACCCAATTTTCAGCAATTTCTGAAAGTATAGTTGGAGCAGGATAATTAACCCAATTTTTTGGTAGGTGTGCTAATTCTATTTCTTTTATTGAATCATCTGGAATTTCTATTGTCAGGATAACTAAATCTGGTATTAACATTGGCGGAATATGAACAATTGTTTCTATAAGTGCAATTTCTTTATTTTCGCCAGTATATAATACAGGTGTACCCTTCTTGTTCCATCTTCCTCCGTATATAGCAGCTCCTGATCCTGATATGTCATTAGCATGCTTTTTCCCTGTTATTCTGAAGACAATCATACGCTAACTATATACACCATGTTCAATCCTTCCAATAATATCTTTAACTTTAGACACTCCGCCTGGCATTTCAATTAAATCAATAGGCTCCATGCCACCAAGTGCCGTGTTAGGTAAATTTAACCATTTGAAAAAATTACTATCATTTCCAAACACTTCTGAACCATAAAGAAATAAATCAGTAATTTCAAATAGTTTAATTGAAAAATTTCTTTCCAAATTTTTATTTGACCTGGTCCAGCGATAAAGAGTAGGAGCAGAAATGTTCAACATATTTGCCGTTAAATCTCGGGAAAGATTAAAATGAATTCTGAAGTTTTGGATCACATCAGCACTCACTCCTTTAGAAGCAATTTGTATAAAGTCAAATGGACTTTCGACTTTTGATTTTAAATGCTTTTTTCCAAGAATTTCGATTAGTTTCTTGTAATGCTCCGTTGATGTTTCATTTTCTTGTATCATTTGATAATATATTTTATTGATTGAACAAAGATACGATAGGATTTCTTGAATTTCGGATTTTTTAAAAAATTATTGCCAACTCTACAATTACGCCGACTGCCTTATCTTCAATGTAGGTTTAAAAACTTTTGTCTGGTAATTGATATCTGCGGCAGGATTGTTCAGAAATATTGTAATAAAGGGTAACAGGTGCAGATCACCGAAATATTTGTAGAAATATTGTAATAAAGGGTAACAGGTGCAGCGCACCGAAATATTTGTAGAAATATTGTAATAAAGGGTAACAGGTGCAGCGCACCGAAATATTTGTAGAAAT
>JBBSDC010000266.1:0-3547 GCA_038249705.1 Bacteroidales bacterium
ATAAATACTGCTTGGGCAGCAGTCAAGGAATAATAAAGATAAAACCGGATAAATGGCATAACTGACCTATACCATACGCCTGTGGCTTGCGCTTATGACCGACTGGAAGGAGATGCGCATACAAATACTGCTTGTAACTCAGATGGCTTGTTTACCTGACTCGTCACTTGTAGAACTGACTTGTATCGACATGTAGAACGGCTTGTATAGTTGTAGAACTGTAAGTGGGCGGGTTTTAGCAGCTGACAATGAGGTAAACAGGTACTTGTAGCGAAGCGACTGTAGCCTGGCCGGTCGCTGTGGCGTAGATTATTTGTGCGTGAGCAAGCGTCTGGCCGGGCAAAGGAGCGGATATGTGCGATGGCAAAGTACCAGGTTACCGAAATTGTTTGCTGCTGTGGGAGCGGTGAAGGTGATGAAATGAACGGACGAACGGAAAGACGAATGTAGCGGAGTGTAATGAAACGAAATGAAGGCTGGCTGGTGAAGCATTCTTAAACACTGCCGGAATTGTGAGGGACGAACAACGAGGCTGTGTTATGCGTGGGAGTGAGGCACGAACGACCGAACCTGCCAGACTGAATGCAGTGAAATGAACGCAGCGTAATGAGGATTGAAGAGAGGTAGTGAATGAATTGCCTGCAACCGCGCAGGAAGTGGGTGGTGGACGGGAAGGAGACAGCTATTGGATATTTAACATAATGTGCTTATGGGCTGAGTGAAGATACGCAATAATACCAAAAAGAAGCGAAGACCATAAGCGCACATTATGTAAAGTAGCTTCCGGTGGTGGAGGGTGCTTTTTCCCTGGCGCGCCATGGTGTAATTGCTTTTTTCTGCAATTACCGTGACAGGAAAAAGCACATGGAGCCATCCGGCACTGCCTGCGTGAGACTAATTAAGCTATTAAAAAATATAATAGTGAATAATCATATTGAGTTACTAATATTTATGATAACAGAATTGGGTATTGATGAACTACATAATTACACTGGGATAATTGAAACTTATCCAAATAACACATTTGCCAAAATATTTTTAAAATACTTTACAGGCATTAACCAGATTAAGTTGTAAATTTTTGTATTATCCAGAATAAACAAGCAAGAGGGACTTTCTAATTAAAATGTGGTAGGGGAAATTAAAGTCAAGTCGCGATAATTTTGCATACAGAGTAATGCCAACTATCCTTATTTCACAAACCAGTTACTAGCTTTTGCACAAATGGTATTAACTGGTCTGCCATAATTTTATGTTCTTTAATGGTTGGATGGCCTGCACATCCAGTAGATGGTACAGGGGAAAACCTGAACACGTTAATTTCCTTTCTGGAAGTATATTGCAGAACTGACTTGTTTTTTACAGACTGCAGGCATGAGTATAAAATTTCTGATCTTTCATCATTTATCATCGGGCTGGTAAGCAGTACCAATTGAGCATCTGGATAATGATTGTAAATGGTACCGATAAATTTTACATATCCACGGATAAAAGTTGCTGAATCGAACGGAAGGCGGGGAGTGATACCATCGCCGTTACTCAGGTCGTTGGTACCTAGTGCAATGGTTACAATATCGGGTATAAAGAATGAAAAATCCCATTTCCGGGTACTGTCAATTCTTAAATAGGCAGATTCATATTGCTGCGGAACAGTGGGACCACCGCTGTTCCAGTTGCGATAAATACCGGCCCCGCTGATTGAGCTAAGCATAAAATCAGCTCCAAGAGCTCTTGCCGTTAAGGATGCATAACTCCAATAAGCATTATGCTGGTCGTACCATTTGCTGCCGTTGCCACAGGGAATTTCCTTCAAATCGTTCCCCATGCCGCAGGTGATACTGTTACCAATAAATTCTATTTTGATTGTCTTTTTCTTTTGAATTGGTTTAAGTGCACCTGCCTTTACTCCATGAAATTCAATAACTCCGTTTGAGGCTTCAGTTGCCTTGTAAATCCGAAGTGTATGCCATTCAGCTTTTATATTCTTTGGAACTATCGTAAAGTCGTGTGTTTCGGTACCCGTTACTTTCAGTCTGCCTGTATATTCGCCATCAATTTCCAGTGAAACATAGTTATAGTCGCCCGGTGAAGCAATATTCCGCAGTGATACAATGCACGAATCGCCTTTAAACTGAAATCCGCAGATTGCAGCAGAGCTGATGAGTTCAACTACGCCGTTGGATTTTGAAAGGATTCGTCCCTGATAACTGATTGCTGCATCCGCACCTGTAAAATGGTTGTTTTGTGCAGGTGCGAACGAATAAATCAGCACCCCAAGTATAAATATCAGATTTTTCATGAAACAGGTTTTGTGTTACTGTTGTGTTGGATAAAACCGGTATTGGCCGGGCTTTGATTTAGCTAAGGTAAACATCCGGGAATGAAAAAAGTAAATCCGGAGTATGAATTTTAGCTCCGGATTTCACTGAAGGAATTAAAATTCACAATTGGTTTAAGATCGGGTCTGGCCTGCCTTCCCCGAACTTACCAGATCAAAATCACGTCCCCTTTAGGCTGAAGTTTCAGGTTTTCGAGCTGAAGCTTTTTCCCGGGAAGAGCGGTATATTTAGCCGGGTTGTACTTGCCGGTTTCGCAATCGAAATACTGCATTTTTGCATTCGTCATTGGCAAGAAGCTAAGGTTCAATGTAATACTTTCGGTTTTATCACCTGGATTATACACGTAAACAAATGTTTTAATGCCGCAACGAACGCCGTAAACCGTAAGCCCGTTTTCGGAAGGAGTTATAGCAATGGATTCAAATTTCCCCTGCCCGGCCTTCAACATATTCCGGTTCATTTCGCTTACTTGCTTGTAATAGCTCATCATGCCGCGGTTTTCGAAAAATTCCCACCACCACGACATGGGCAAAATAGGTGTCGGGCTGAACATCCCGAACCAAAGTGCCCGTTTGAAATCGCCATCCATTTCGCTTGCAAAATCGTTAAAATTCTTGCTCCAATCCCATTCGTAACCCGATTCGCCGATTACATATGGCTTATTGTATTTTGCGGTGTATTCGCGGAGGGTTGCGGGAATTCCGGCTGTGTTTTTGTAATTATGGCGCTGGTTAATATCCATGTTTTTCAGTTCGTTCATACCGGCTACATCCCGGTGCGAAACGCTGGTAGTTACAATATGGTTGTATGGATCGGTACTTTTCAGGAAAGTGCTCATTTCGTCGTGCCAGGACGTTATCACAGATGCCGAAATCTGGTCTTCGGGTTTCCCGTTGAACATAGCGTTGTCAATTTCGTTAAAAAATTCCCAGGCCCCGATCGAAGGACTGTACCCATACCGGGCAATCATAAACCTGAGCTTATTTTTGTACTGTTGGCGGGCTTCGGGCAGTGTGAAAAATTCAAGAGGCGTTTTTGCCGGACCGCCATTGGCAACATTGTAATTGCTTATTTCCCAGCCCACTCCCATATAACCCACATGGCTTTCGAGCGCCAGCATCATGTGTATGCCCAGCGAATCGCAGAGTTCAACCAGGTGATCCATGCGTTTCATTCCGCTTTCGTTGTATGTTGACGTGGAGTTCTGA
>JBBSDC010000267.1:0-3488 GCA_038249705.1 Bacteroidales bacterium
AGCTTGTAAGTATGTTTGGCCTTTTAACTTTTCAAAATAAGTATTTGTAAGTGCTTTTTGTTCCTGTAAAGCCCTTATTTTCTTTTCATTAAATGACATTTCACAATATCTTCTGTAACTGGTAATTGCATCTGTCCAGTTCGAATAGAATTGCTGTAGTTCGCCAAGGTTCAAAATTGTTGATGTATTTGTTTCTAAAAGGGAAGAATTATCAATTGATGAATCAGCCATTTGAACCAATAATTTTAATTTGTTAATTGATTCAATATCCGAAGTATTTTCAAGTATGGCCAGGTATTGCCCTGATGTAACAGATTGCTTATCAATAACATAAAATTCTGTAATTCTCCCACTACTTCGGGCAATCACAGGCGAAGGTGGATTGTTGGTTGTAATAACAATGGGTGCGCCTATAATATCCGGATATTTGAATATCCAGCTGCCTGCAATTAGTGCCAGTATAATTACGAGAAGCAATATCACTCCACGACGAAGAATCCAGTTTGGTGTTTTACCCAGGATTTCGTCAATTTCCTCACTGCGAATTTCTATGGCTCGTTCTTTTAATTCTTCAGGCATTTTTTTTTGTTATTAGTCAGGGTTTGACTTCCAGTCAAGCCCTGACTATGATTAATTCCCTAATTCCAATTGATTTTTTACTAATTCATAGTAAGCGCCTCGTAAATTTGTCAATTCTTCATGAGTGCCTTGTTCCACAATTTCACCTTTTTCTAATACCACAATCTGGTCTGCATTTTTTACGGTGCTTAACCTGTGGGCAACAACTACCACCGTTTTGTTTGTCGGATTGTTCGAAGGCGCGCCCTGACTATCCGACCCGCTAAAAAACCTATCCAGGTTTTGCATAATCACTTTTTCGTTATTAGCATCCAACGAATTGGTTGCTTCATCGAAAAAGATATATTCCGGGTTCTTGTACACAACCCTGGCAATCAATAGCCGTTGCCGCTGTCCCTGACTGATGCCGCTGCCTTCCTGACCGATTTTGGTGTTAAAGCCTAATGGTAAA
Organism: Bacteroidales bacterium; assembly: GCA_038249705.1. Classification (GTDB taxonomy): domain Bacteria; phylum Bacteroidota; class Bacteroidia; order Bacteroidales; family UBA4417; genus UBA4417. The sequence continues at coordinate 1,031 of JBBSDC010000267.1, forward strand.
CCATCTATAAACTCCGAAATATTGGCAACTTTCACCGCGTGTCGCAATTTATTCACATCCACATTTTCATCACCCGGAGCAATATTTTCGGTAATGGTATCCGAAAAAATAAAGCCATCCTGCATAACAGCTCCGCATTGCGAACGCCAGAAACTGCTGCTGAAGTTTTTATGCAAGGTATCACCAATCCTGATCTTGCCTGTGACCGGCTCGTAAAATCCCAACAACAGTTTTACAAGCGTAGTTTTGCCGCTGCCGCTGGTTCCAACTATAGCTGTTATTTTTCCTTCCGGAATGGTTAGGTTTATATTTTTAAGAACCATGTCGCTGTGCGGGCCTTCGTACTGAAATGATAAATTTTGTATAGTTATGGTTTTATTTGCGGGTAACTGATGAATTTTCATTGTTGCGAATGGTTCTTCATCCTCTTTCTGATGAATTTCCCCAAGGCGTTCCATACTGATTTTTGCATCCTGGGCTGCCTGCATAAAACTGATCATTTGTTCAACCGGAGCATTTAACTGACCGATAATATATTGCACACTCATCATCATACCCAGTGTAATGTCGCCTTTTATTACTGCTGATGCTGCCAGAAAAGTGATAAAGATATTTTTGGATTCGTTAAAAAACAAAGCACCGGCTTGTTGCCACTGGTTAAGTGCCAGCCCCTGCACACTTATCCGGAAAATACGCGCTTGTATCCGTTCCCATTTCCAGCGTTTCTGCCTTTCACAATTGTTAAGCTTAATTTCCTGCATACCGGTTATAAGCTGGTACAGATTACTTTGGTTATCCGCCATCTGGGCAAAACGTTTGAAATCAAGGTCGCGGCGTTTTTTCATAAACAACCATACCCAGATAAAATATATTATACTGCCAATTATGAAAACCCCCAGAATCTGCAGACTGTAAATAGCTAGTACAATGCTGAAAATAAGCAGGTTTACCATCGAAAACAAAATATTAATAGATGAGCCGGTCAGGAAACTCTGAATGCGTGAATGATCGCCGATGCGCTGCATAATATCACCAATCATTTTGGTATCGAAAAAACTGATAGGGAGTTTCATTAGTTTGATAAGGAAATCGGAAATCAGCGATATATCTATGCGTGTACTAATATGCAATAGCAACCAGTTACGGATAAAATCTATTGTCGTACGGCTAACCATCAGCACCATCTGGGCAATTAAAACCAACGAAACGAAATTGAGATTTTGATTTCCTATCCCCTTATCAACTACCGATTGGGTTAAAAAGGGCAATATAAGTTGCAACAAGCTGCCCAGCAACATAGCCAGCATAACCTGTACCATAAAACCCTTATGTGGGCGCAGGTATTTTAACAAAAACCGGAACTTTGTTTTATCCGGTTTTTCATCTTCAATAGTATCAAAATCAGGGCCTGGCTCTAACAGTAAAGCAATGCCCCTTGCTTCACCTTCTCTTTTATCGCTTAACCATCCAGCAAGGAATTCTTTTTTGCTGTACTTTACCAGCCCATGAGCGGGATCTGCAACCCATATTAGTGTTTTCTCCGCCTTGCCTGTAATTTTATATACTACTACAAAATGATTTTGATACCAATGCACAATGCAAGGCAGTACAGCTTCCTGAAATAATTGCTCCCAACCAATACGTACGCCAATAGTACGAAAACCAATGCTCTCGGCAGCCTCGCTTATACCAAGTAACGATACTCCATCCCTGTTTATAAAGCAATTTTCGCGTAAACCTTGTAAACTGTAACTTTTCCCGTAATGTTTTGCAACCATGCGGAGGCATGTGGGGCCGCAGTCGCGGGAGTCGAGTTGGGAATATGGAATAAATGAATGCAAGTAGTTATGGTTAAATATGACAAAGACTCGATTTGTCTATAACTAATTCGTAATTTGAAGGAGATGGGCACAGAAACTGATACAAACATTCCGAACATTTTTGACTAATTCTAACTTTTCTCCATGCTGTATTTTCTATCATTTCTTTGTAGATAACATCCAATAATGAATTATTAGCGATATTTCCTAAAGAATTTGCAATAATATTTGCATTAATGTTCCCATTAGCTAAAACAGTTAAAGATCCAAAGTCGTTGGAGTTGATTTTTTGATTACAAAATATTTTCCTCATACTCATGATTTCTGAAAAAATATCTTCTTTTTCTAAGTATATGTTCTCCTCGAAAAAGCTACAATTATTTTTATTGTAAACCGGGATGATATCTGTTACTATATCAATATGCTTTTTGATAATTTTGGTCGATGTTTCATAATGTTCAGCACTTTCAATTAGAAAATGCAATTTGATGTTCTTGTTTTTTTGACAAAAAGCAACTATTTCTATTAACCTGCTATTATTGACAGGAAAAGTTATAAGAACATCATAATGATTTTGCAAACCTATACATTCATTCAAAGTTGTTTCAGTTAAATTCTGATAGTTTATCCAGAAATGA
>JBBSDC010000268.1:0-3466 GCA_038249705.1 Bacteroidales bacterium
TTCGGATTATAACCCCAGCTGAGGTTACCTTCAAATTCACTAACCGGCATAAGTTCAATAGCATTAACCCCGAGTTTCCACAGATAGCCAATAGTATCCATTACCGACTGGAATGTTTTAGGATCGGCAAAATCACGAACAAGCAATTCGTAAATTACCAGATCGGTTTTTTTAGGTGCTGTAAAATTGCCTGATTTCCATACATAAGGAACCTGCGCTGTTTGCAAAACGGTAGCAATTCCCTGTGTTTTACCTGTAGGATAAGGTAAAAGTCCTGGATAAGTGCTGCTCTGGATATAGGTGTCATTCCACGGATCACTTACTTTTTCGGCATAAGGATCGCCAATACGGATATTATCGTCAACCAGGTATTGGTATATATATTCTTTACCGGGAACCAGCCCGTCAATCTGTATCCAGTAACGTTTAGCATCGGAAGTCCGGTTCATATAAGTCTGTTCGTCAGGCAGCCAGTTATTGAAATCGCCGATTACGAAAGCAAACTGTTTGAGCGGAGCATATAGCGAAAGCAAAACAGAGGTTTCGCTGAGGTAATTAATACCATCTTTCATTCCGGCGGGAAGCTCGGCCACGGGGGCACTCGGTCTAACATAATAATAAAAGGAATCGGCAACCATGGCGGCAGCAGTTTTGGCAACGGCTTTCACAAGGTATCGCCCGTAATCTGAAGCTGTTATGGTATGATTTATAAGGTTGCCTGTGGTTGCAGCAACCTGCACTCCGTCAACAAATAATAATGTTGAATCAGCCAGTAGCGACGAAGCTTCAACTTCAAGTGTTTCGTTCAGCGACCGAAACATGAAATCCTCGCTGGGGTTGGTGATTTTAACACTTAAAGTGGAAGGGAAAACATCATAAAAAATATCTCCGTTTTCGGCAGTTTTTCCTTCGAGCCAACTACCGTTAACCTGCACACCGCTGCGAAAAACAAAAGCAAGTTTCTGAATTTCTTCCGAAGCAGGCACATTGTAATAGGAACGAATGGAAGGACTGATTACCAGTTTCCAGAGGTTATTTCCCAGCGAGGTAAGCTTGCAGGCTGGAATATTCACACCCCAATCGGCTTTAACATGTTTCCAGTCGGAAGTGCCGGTACTCAAATTGGTAATTACCCCTGTATGCGCATATACTTCGCCGGTGTAACCAGCCAGTCCGCCGTTGCCTAGCGATGCATCAAAGGTTACTTCAATGCTGCTCTGGTCGTTGGGCAGGGGAGGGTTAACGGTAATTATCTGTGCCTGGAGCGTAAGACCAAAAATTGCGACGATTGCGGTATTTATAACTGATTTAAACATGATTTCCGGGAATTGATGAACTACAAAAATATAGCAAATTATAATATAAAGGATTTTGTTGCAGGCTGTTTGACTGATTTTTTGGGTTTAAAAACCAAATGATCAAATAATTATACTTTTTTCTGCCAGCGCAAACGATTGCGATTACGTTATCGAAAACTTTACGCCGTTTTGAGAAAAAAAAAGAATGTTTACTAATTGTAAATCCAAATGAAGTAATATTTTTGTGGTATTCAATACTCCGGTATTTTCTGATAACAGCAAAGACGCAAAGTAATTAAACACAGATTATCAGCTCGTAAGTACACAAATGTTGTGCTAAATAAATTGTTGATAATGAGGTGATTGTTGATGATAAACGAACTGTTTGAATTACAAATTTTAAAAAAATAATAGTATGACCAAGCGACCACACTTATCATTCTGGCAGATATGGAACATGAGTTTCGGATTTCTGGGAATTCAATTTGGCTTTGCGTTGCAAAATGCGAATGTCAGCCGTATTTTCGAAACCCTTGGAGCCAAAATTGAGGATATCCCGATTTTGTGGGTTGCTGCGCCACTTACCGGTTTAATTGTACAGCCCATCATCGGGCATATGAGCGATAATACCTGGAACCGTTTCGGCCGACGGCGTCCATATTTCCTAGCAGGTGCTATACTTGCATCGATTGGCTTGTTTGTTATGCCAAATTCGCCCGCTTTGTGGATTGCCGCCGGCATGCTGTGGATGATGGACGCGAGCATAAATGTTTCGATGGAACCTTTCCGTGCTTTTGTTGGCGATATGTTACCTGGCGATCAGCGCACGAGTGGTTTCGCCATGCAGAGTTTTTTTATCGGCTCAGGAGCAGTAATTGCCTCCGCACTTCCATACATGCTTACTAACTGGATGGGGATAAAAAATGTTGCCGATCCCGGATTGATCCCCGATTCAGTAAAATATTCCTTTTATATAGGAGGCTTTGTGTTTTTTCTTTCTGTACTGTGGACCGTTATCCGCTCAAAAGAATATTCGCCACAGCAGCTTGAAGAGTTTGAACGTGAGGAACATCCGGAACGTTTCGAAGCCGGTGCCGGCCGCTCCGATGAAGAAATTCTTCCTTTCGGTACATTCATCCGACGTGGTTTGATATGGCTACCGATTGGCGCTGTACTATGTTTCGGTATCTGGTATTTTGAACTTGCAGCAGAACTTTATATTGTAGGCGGCGGACTTACCGGTTTTGGGTTGCTGCAACTTTTTACCGGCCAAATGGTGAAAAAAGGAAAGGTTGAAAGTGGTTTTGTTACTGTAACCAACGATTTAAACCGCTTGCCAAAAACTATGAAACAGCTTGCTGTTGTTCAGTTTTTTACATGGTTTGCACTGTTTGCCATGTGGATTTATACTACCTCGGCTGTTACAAGTCACGTTTACGGCACTAACGACACAAGCTCCGAACTGTTTAACGAAGGCGCTAACTGGGTTGGTGTTACATTTGGGGTTTATAGCCTGGTAGCTGCACTGGTTGCATTTTTACTTCCTGTGTTAGCTAAATTTACCAGCCGCAAAATCACACACGCCCTTGCACTCATTGCCGGTGGAATAGGATTGGCTTCCATTTACCTTGTGAAAGATCCGAATATGCTCATACTTTCCATGGTTGGAGTGGGTATAGCCTGGGCCAGTATTCTGGCGATGCCTTATGCTATTCTTACGGGTTCGCTTCCGCAGAATAAAATGGGTACTTTTATGGGGATTTTTAACTTCTTCATTGTTATACCCCAATTGTTGGCTGCCAGTATTTTAGGATTTTTCGTGCAGACAATTTTTGGAGGTGAAGCAATTTATGCACTGGTTCTTGGCGGTGTTTCAATGATTGTAGCAGCCATTATGGTTTTATTTGTTGAAGACAATAATTGATTTCTGAAGAGCATATTCACAACCGGCCTGGCATGTTTTTAAAAATGTACCAGGCCTTATTTTATTTATAAATACCGGGATCGAACGCGGTATAAAATTCAAAAATTCTACTTCATGATTGGTATTTCTATCAGGAAGGCTAAATCCAGGCTGAAAGTTACTCAGTTGGACTGGCAAAGCTCAAAGAATGTGGATATGATTGTTAGAAATAATAATTATTTTTGCTTCTCTGGATTTTAAAAAA
>JBBSDC010000269.1:0-3422 GCA_038249705.1 Bacteroidales bacterium
AAAAAACCAGTTTTAGGCTGTTTTTCTGCTGATTTTAATGGAAAGGCTGCAAGATGGGCTAAAGTGTATGATACAATTCATTATTCCTGGGTGCATTCCCTTACAGAAACATATGATCATGGATATTTGATATCTGGTCAGGTTGATGCCTTACCCGGAGTTGCTAAAACACATGCATGGATTATAAAAACAGATATAAATGGAAATAAACTGTGGGAAAAAAGAATATTTGACAAGAATACAATTACTGCCACTGAAAATATTGAGCAAACACCTGATGGTGGTTTTATGGTAATTGGAAGCACTACTCAATATGACTCCGCTGCAACTGATATCATGTTTATTAAATTAGACGCATGCTTTAATAAGGAATGGTGTACTATACTTTCTACTCCTGATAATCCTGACTATGGAATCAAAGTTGTACAAGTTTCTGATGGTTATATTGGGTTGCTTAGTTACTACCAAGATTTGGACAATATGAGGGTGTGGACAATAAAGCTTGACAATTCAGGAACTGTAATATGGCATAAAGTGTATTTTCAAGATGATCCAGGTTATAGAAACGAACAATCAAGGGATATACTAATAACTCCGGATGGAGGGTTGTTGGTAACTGCTGATGGATATTATGATCCAATAGGCGGTTGGAACGGGAAATTACGTTCGGTACTGATAAAAACGGATAACCAGGGCAACGAACAGTGGATTACCCGCTGGGGTGAAGCAACAGATTATCGAAGCTTTATACCAATCTTTCCTGTCACCGATGAACAAGGCTACTATTTCTGTACAGCTACTCATTACCAAAAATTGCCTGTAGAAGGGTATGTGCCTGCCTTTATTAAAACTTCGCCTGATGGTGAAGCGGCTTTTTCTGCCGATCTAATGAGCGGAACTGAGGCAGGCATAGCAAATAGTTTGCATTTTCTTTATCCTGATACATTAGTGCTTGCCTGTGGCTGGAAGAAACCTTTTGAAAATTACCAGCAAGGTGTTATTAAATGCGATACTGCAGGCAATGTTATTAAAACAAAGATATTGCTCGATAATGTTCAAAACACATTTATGGGTTCGGCACTCACTTTTGATAAGAAGCTTTTGCTTGGAGGTGGTTTCGTAATTGGCCGACCAAACTATTGTATATACCTATTTAAAGTTAACAGCAACCTTGAGTTGGACAGCACCTACACAGCCCCTCGCAACTACGACAGCCTGTGCCCGCACCCTATAGTTTCCGATACCATGGGTCTGGAAGGATGCGGCATTTATACATCCCTGCCTGATCCAATCGTTCAGCCGGATGTATTTAAAATCAAAGCTTACCCGGTTCCGGCAAAAGATAGGTTCACCATTCAAATTCCTGAGCAATTGCTAGCTGCGAGCAGCATGGGCGGGGTAAATATTAATACCATCTACCACCAATGGGATAAAACCACCTTGCAAATTATTGATATAAATGGGAGAGTGGTTTATGATAAGGTGGTTTATTTCAATGAAAAAGAGGTGGAAATTAACTGTTCCGCCTGGCCTGCAGGTTTTTATGCAGCAAGGTTAGCGTATAAAAACATGAAAGTGGGTGAAGTGAAGGTTATGGTGGTGAAGTAGAGACGCACGATCGCGCATTTCTACATCACACCATTTTCAAATCTTTAAATCGTATCAACCTTCCTGCTTTTGCATCCCATAATTTAAGCTGTACATATTTAAATCCCTGTAGGAATTCTATCGGTTTAATCGTATTGAAAATTTCGTTTTCATTATGGCATTTCTCCAGCCTGTAATTCGGAATTTTCGAACTCAGGTGGTGCACATGGTGAAATCCGATATTGCCCGAAAACCACTGCAGAATTTTTGGTAATCTATAATACGAACTTCCCTGAAGGGCAACTGTTTTAAAATCCCAGTCTTCTTCTGCGTACCAATGAGTACCGTCAAACTGATGCTGTAGATAAAACAGGTATACTCCACCAATTGCTGCTAAATACATGACCGGTAGTTGTATCAACAAATAGGCTTTCCAGCCAATGGTAAGGCTGAGTGTGGTTGCCAGCAGGGCAATCCCCACATTGGTGGCATAAACACTCATTTTCTCTTTTCGTGAAAAAGATTTTCGGGTAAAGCGATTCCCGACAAGGAACAATAAGCCTGCACCAAGCCCGAACATGATGAACGAATTACGGAATATTCGGTAAGCCAGCTGTTTACGCTTCGGCAGAGCGAGATATTCGTCAACCGTGAGGGTCCATACATCACCAATGCCGCGCTTATCAAGATTTCCAACCGTACGGTGGTGTACCAGGTGCGAATGATGCCAACGGTGGTAAGGTGTAAAAGCAAGTACACCAAAAATATATCCGACAATCTCGCTCAGCCGTTTCGAATTGAAGAAGGAGCCATGTCCGCAATCGTGAAAAATTATAAACAACCTCACCAGAAATCCTGCCGAAAGCAGAATTAAAGGTAGGGTAATCCAGTAACTGTATTTTAAACTGATTACCATCAGCACCCATAAAGCTACGTACGGAACAAACGTATTGATAATCTGCCACCAGCTATGTAATTTGTCACCGTTGCGGTATGGAGCAATAATTTTCACCCATCGCTCTTCGGTGTTTTCTTTGGTTTTATTCGGTATCAACATTCGGTTACTCGTATTTTTAATTTTTATACTACCTTTTTCATTTTATACTAAAACAAACGGACATATCGATTTGTTCTCACATTTTTTGTTCAAAATCTGTTGCCTGCTTAGCACAAAAACTTAAGCTAAAATAGCAGTTTCATCTCAAATTATAGATAATTCGTGTTTAAAAAAGGAAATCACACCTCATTCCATTACATTTAATACTTTTATAGCGTTAAATATAATCATCCTATCCAATGAAAAACCTGGTCCTTCTTTTTTTACTTATTGCCACAAACCTGCAGGCTTCCGCAACTTTCGACGAGTGGTTTGTTAATAAAACCCTGCGCATTGATTATTATCATACCGGTAATTCGGAAAGTGAAATTTATTCGCTCGAACAGCTTAAATCGGAGCCTTATTGGGGTGGTTCGCATATTAACCTTATCGACACGCTAAACTACGGCGAGTATTTTTTCAAAGTTTTTGATACACAATCCAATACCTTGATTTATAGTCGCGGATATTGCACCTTGTTTAACGAATGGCAGTTTACTGAAGAAGCTAAAAAAATTACCCGCACTTTTACCGAAGCAGTGGTAATGCCATTCCCGAAAAAGGATGTGCGTATCGAGTTTTTCAGCCGCAATTTTATGGGGATTTTTGAAAAGAAATTCGAATATGCTGTTGACGTAAAAAGTTACTTTATTTCGGACGAAAGGCAAATGGTATATCCAGTTTACGATGCACTTATTTCGGGCGACCCGGCCATAAAAATTGATGTTGTTATCCTACC
>JBBSDC010000270.1:0-3418 GCA_038249705.1 Bacteroidales bacterium
CAGCTGTTACTGATCGTATGTTAACTTCGCCACCAGCCGCAAGCGCCGGAACATCAAATGAATATGAACGGGTAAGTATCACATCAAAAATTTGTGCAAACCATTGCCTTCCAGATTTTATGAGGTTAAAACTGTTTTCGTCGAAGGTAGAATAAAAATCAAAAGCATTTACAATATCAGTTTCGATTTCGGCTGAGCTTTTCAATAAAGTCATTCTTTTCCCTGTGCCACTATCCGGTGTAAGGAAATAGCTGATAGTATCGGCGTACAGATGGGTAGTGTGCTCCCACATCAGCCTTGGCGAATTGTATTTCCATGTAACCGGTCCCTGAGCATAAAATAAAATCTGATCACCCTGATCGAATGATCCGTCACTCTGGCCGGTTACTTCAATAGATTTTTCGGGTAAATCATCGGCACGAGCTCCGGCATTGGCTTCAGGAAGCATAGATCCGTCGCGGCCAAATATACCTATTTTATTGGGGTTCAATGTGGAAGGGCTAATACCCATTGCCACAAGATCGTTATATTCAATACGGTAAATGCCGGTCTGCGTTACTGCAATTTTGTACCATTCGCCTTGCGAAAGAACTGAATTTGATGCATAATTCCGAACCGTAGCTTTTACCGGTTCATCCTGTTCGGCAAATTTAATAGTGAAAGAATTTAATTTAAGCACCTGATTTGTAGCTACATCCCTGATAAAGGGCAGGATTTCAATATGAACCCCTTTCTCTTTCCTGCTCATAACCTGATGAGCTGAATAAGTGAGTTCTGAAGGCACCTGATCCACAAAGGAATTTATAATCAGATTTTCTTCAGGAGAAAGCGGATTGTATTGACAATCAGAAATAGTGATTTTGGACGAAAGGTTCTCTGCATATAAAGTTTCTGTCCACACGGGCAACTTGCCCATCTCAGGAAAGTAGGCTCCTTCGAATGAGATATTTTTTACCGCACTGTCATTACTAATTGAAATAACAGGTTTACTCCAGGCAATAGCACGGTTTATATGCCGGTCCTGAGCCAGGGTGGCCATCGGGATCAGTAACGCCAGTAAGAAGAGTTGAATATATATAGATTTTTTTGTCAACAACTTTCGCGTTTTAACCAATTATTAGAAATCATACAACAGTTAAAGGGACATTTCGATTGGAAAAGGTTGTGTTAACGTATCGTAAAATTGAGAAGTAAACCACTCTTTAATCATTATAAATTAAAACGACAAAAGCTATTCAATATTGCAATTGCAGAGATATTTTGAGTGAACGCAATAAATTAACATTTTTTGTCGTAATATTGTCCTCATAAAACCGATGCAAACGAGAACAGCCATCATATCAGTACTAACTGTTTTACTCCTTTCCGTTACCAATGTTTCGGGACAGGATATAGCTTTCTCTCAGTATTATGCAAACCCGGTATATTTGAATCCTGCTCTTGCAGGCAATAAGGTTTGCCCGCGCGTTACCCTTAACTACCGCAACCAGTTTCCTTCCTTGGGCAATCATTATGTATCGTATAGTGCCGGAGCTGACATGTATGTGAAAGCTATTTCGGGAGGCGTAGCTGTTCTTGCAACCGCCGATATGACCGGTCCTCTGGCATCTTACTCAGGAAGTGCAGTATATTCGTACCGCTTAAAAATCACCAATAAAATTACCATGAATGCCGCTTTACAAGCCGGATATTTTCAATACAGGCTGAATTGGGAGGATCTGATTTTCGAAGATATGATTGTACCGGGAACTGGCGAAATTGTTGCCGGAAGCGAACCACAGCCTGACAAAACCAATGTTGGAGATGTTGATTTTTCGACCGGTATGGTAGTAGGATATAACGAAAGGTTCTATATCGGAGCTGCATTTCATCATATTACGATGCCCGACCTTGCATTTTATCAGGGAAATACGAGCCGTCTCGACATGCGGATTACCGTTCATGCAGGCGCTTTGTTCGATCTACAGGAAGGTTTGCAAGGCAGTGAAAACGAAAGGCTTTCTTTTTCGCCTAATGTGGTATATATGCAACAAGGTGAATTCCATCAACTGAACGGCGGATTGTATGTAAACTTCTATCCATTTGTTACAGGTTTATGGATGAGGCACAATTTTGAAAACCCGGATGCATTGATTGCACTTCTTGGATTTCAGCAACCTACATATAAAATAGGATACAGTTTCGACTTTACGCTTAACAAAATAGGTATGCCCGGGGGCGGTGCTCATGAGCTATCATTCGTATGGTTGTTACCATGTCCGAAAAAAGAATTTAAGTACAAGGCAATAAAATGCCCGAGTTTTTAGTTAATACCCAAAACAAACCATTAAAAAGAGATGGCTAACTACAGCAAAATAGCAACACAAGTATTGTTTGTAGCAACAATTGCACTTCTGGTATCTTGTAAGAGCTTTCAGAAAGATAAATCGCGTACTACAGGATGGAGCTATAATGACCCCAAAAACGGTGGCTTTGAAGTATCTGATTACAGTGAACCAATTACCGGTCCCGGTCTGGTGTTTATTGAAGGCGGTACATTTACCATGGGCCGTATCAGTGACGACCCGATGTACGAATGGAACAATATTCCACGCAGGGTTACTATTCCTAGTTTTTACATGGACGAAACCGAAGTCTCTAATTTAGATTATGTTGAATATCTATATTGGCTGAACCGTGTTTTTGGAACCAGCTATCCCGAAGTTTACCGCAAAGCATTGCCCGATACTCTTGTATGGCGCGAAAAACTTGGCTACAACGAACCGCTGGTTGAAACATACCTGCGTCATCCTGCATACAGAGATTATCCTGTTGTAGGTATAAGCTGGATACAGGCCAGTGATTATTGTTTATGGCGTACCGATCGTGTAAACGAAATGTTACTTGTTCAGTATGGAGTGTTGGAACTCGATCCGGCACAAAAGGATGAAAACAACTTCAATACCGAATCGTACCTTGCCGGGCAATATGTTGGCCTGGTTAACAAACCAATGCGCGATCTTAACCCAAATGGAACAGGTGAGCGCCGTGTTCGCCTCGAAGACGGTATCCTTTTACCCAAATACCGCCTGCCTACGGAAGCTGAATGGGAATTTGCCGCATATGGACTGATTGGAAATACCCATTTCGAACGTGTTGTTGAACGCAGGATTTATCCGTGGAATGGAACCATTCTGCGTACTGACGATAAGAAATTCTATGGCAGCTATGTAGCCAACTTTAAACGAGGCCGTGGCGACTACATGGGAGTGGCAGGCAACCTGAACGATGGTGCCGAAATTCCTGCCGAAGTAGGCTCATACTGGCCAAATGATTATGGACTTTATAATATGGCTGGTAATGTAGCCGAATGGGTAATGGATGTTTATCGTCCGTTAAGTTTCGAAGATGTTAACGATTTTGCCCCTTTCCGTGGTAA
>JBBSDC010000271.1:0-3414 GCA_038249705.1 Bacteroidales bacterium
GTTTCGGGCATCAGGTTGTGTGCCACGCGCCGCAATTCACTGATGGAAGTATCGAGCAATTTTATTGCATGATCAAAAGCCTGTGCATTTTCGCTGGTCATTATTGAATTCCCTTTCATAGCTGATAAATTTATTTTTACCCCTGAAAGCAATCCGCCAAGTCCGTCGTGCAGGTCGCGGGCCATGCGGGAGCGTTCGGATTCCTCTCCTTTTAATACTGATTTGGTGGCAACAAGCTGACGTTCTTTTTCCAGTTCGGCAAGTTGTTTTTCCTTAACAAGAAGTTGTTGCTCGATAATGATTTTATTTTTTCGTACATTGTTGTAAATCGAAAAGCCTAATCCGGCTAAAATCAGAAAGAATCCTAACAATGTATAGATGAGTATATTGCGCTCCCGTTTTTCAGCTGATAACTTTAAAATTTCTTTCTGCTTTTTCTCTGTTTCGTATTTCACCTGCATATCCATAAGTGCTTGCTGGAATTCTTTATTCGATTGAATATTAAATATCTGCCTGTACCTGTCGAAATAATACAACGCATTTTTGGTATCGCCTAAATGTATGCCTGCCCGCACCACATTAGCTGCAAGGTTACTGAAAATATTTATGTCTGTTGTATCAGTGGCAATCGCTTTTAGTGCAGTTTCTTCGCATTCGCGGTAACGCGCCTGATGAAAGTAAATGTTGGATAAAGTATTAAGCATAGCAGCAATATCAGCCGGGAATTCAAGTTCTTCGGCAAGTTTTAAGCCTTTGAGTGCATATTCTTCGGCTTTTGCAAAATCCTTGTAATGTTCGTAATATACCCAGGCAATGCCTTGTATTGCAATAGCTTCTTCCTGTTTATTGCCAATTTCGTGGCTTATATCAACCGCTTTTACGGCATATTCAAGTGCTTTTTTGTAATCCTTTCGTTGGATAAAAATACGGTTCAAGCCATCGTAAGCCTGCGCTATGCCTGCTTTATCGCCTAACTCTTCGCTGAGTTTAAGCGATTGCCGGAAATATTTTTCCGCCTCATCAAAATTTTGCATTGCGTTATTGAGCGAACCAATATTTCCTAATATTACTCTAACCCGGTCTTTTCTGCCTTCCTTTTCAAATATGGGTAGCGCTTTCAGATAATAACTCAAAGCCTTGGGGTAATCGCCGGTAACATTATACAAATTAGCCATGGCTCCAAAAACCTGTGCTTTTAAAAGGTTGTTATTTGCTTTTCCGGCCAGGCTCAAAGCATGATTAAGATTTATAAGCGCGGTATCATATTTACTAACCATATAATAGGCAACACCAAGGTTGCGATATAGAGTGCCTGTCATTACCTGATCGTTAGCTTTTTCGGCAAGTTTGATTCCAGCAAGAGCGAATTTTTTCGATTTATCAAAATCAGATGAAAGGTATCCCCAGCTTAAATTATCATAAACCTTAAGCTTTTCTGAATTTGATAAAGTTTTTGAACTGAGGGTTTTTTCGAGCGAATCGAGATTAGTGCCTGATGCAGTTCTTGCCGAAAATACCAGCAGGATTGCAACCGCAGTTAAATGAAGTAATGGCGTTATTTTAGATATCATATTGTCGGATCAATTTGTAGCATTTTTGTTAACGGTTATAAAAGTAAGATAGAGTGATGTGTGAAATGCAAATTAAGCCTTACAATATATGGAAGAGTTGTTGAGTGTTTGTAGTCAGTGTTTTACGCTAATTATGGTAATCATCGGTTTGTCGTGTTCCCTTTATGGCATTATTCGGTTTATTTAAATTTACGATGATTTTTTCGGTTTAAACTTTCTACAAATATATTCCACAATTTAAACACTTTTATCCCTTTTTTCAGGGATATATGCGTAACTTTGGTATATTAATTTTACACCCGGATAATTCAATTCAAATATACTCACAATTAATCCTTCAAAAAATGAAACTCTTTTCAAGATTAATCCTTTTAAGTTGCTTCTTTTTTGGTACCGTGGTTGTTTTGGCCCAGGACAATGAAGATGAATCCCAACCCACTCCTCAACAGGAAAAGCCCGGCATGCAAACCTATTCCAAGTATGATTTTACTCCGGGAGAGAAAGTGATGTTTTATGATGATTTCACCACAACCACGGTTGGCGATTTTCCGCCTAACTGGAACACCAATGCTTCCGGAGAAGTAGTAACAACAAATTTATACCCCGGCAACTGGTTTAAAATGATAGGATCAGGTTCAATTGCGCTTGACGAAGGCATGAAACTGCCTGATAATTTTACTATTGAATTTGATGTTGTGCCAACTGCAAGTGGAAAGGATTATGATAATTTTGATTTTGGGTTTTATATGTATAGTGCCGAAAATCCAAAAAATATGGACGAAGGCGGAGCTGTTCCTGGAAATAACGGAGGCATTAAAATGACCTTTGGTTCCAGGGCTTCTTACAGTGCATATAATACAGAGGGATATACAATAGATGGATCCAAAGATGAGGCAGCAATGGAAGTCGGAAAGAAGTACCGCCTTTCATTCTGGGTGCAAAAAACAAGGTTGAGAGTTTACCAGGATCAGGTTAAAATTTTCGATTTGCCTAAAGTTTTTGAAACAGGACTAAAAATTAATATGATGCGTTTCGAATTGTGGGATGCCGGCGCGCCTATGGTTACCAATTTCAGGTTAGCAGGTGGATTGCCCGATATGCGTAACAAGCTTATTACTGAAGGCAAACTGGTTAGTTACGGTATTTACTTCGATGTAAACAAAGATGTGGTGAAACCCGAATCGTATGGCACCTTGAAAGGAATTGCCGATGTGTTGAAAGAAAATCCAACAGTACGAGTAAAAATTGTTGGACATACCGATGCCGATGGTGCCGATGCTGCCAACCTCGATTTATCAAAACGCCGTGGCGCTTCGGTTAAAGCTGAGCTTGTTAAGAATTTCGGAATCGATGTATCACGACTTGAATCGGATGGGCTGGGCGAAACCAAACCTGTTGCGCCCAACGATACGCCTGCCAACAAAGCGATGAACCGGCGAGTTGAGTTTATTAAATTGTAGTCTATTGATAATCAGCGAATAATATTGTGTTTATTCGCAAGTAAAAATATTTATTATCTCCATTAGCGTATTCCCTCTTTTTTTAAACGGCAATCTATAACAGGGTTGCCGTTTTTTTTCGGTGTTAAGCTACAATTATCTCAAAAAAAATATCCACTATTCCAGCTTGTTTCCTTAAATCATTCACTATATTTACATTATAAAGATATAAGCCCTGCTTTGAGTTAAAAACCCCCTAAAACAGGGATGCTTGAGTTAGCTACATGAATTAGTTTTGTTCCTGTCCAATATATACAAACCAAATCATTACTCACTAATCTTAAGGATCATGAAAGCACTTGTTGTAACATCCCTGACCTTTCTTTTTTTAGGTTTATGGCTGA
>JBBSDC010000272.1:0-3406 GCA_038249705.1 Bacteroidales bacterium
AAAATTATTATACCTCAAATCCGATAGATAATACACTCCCTTTGTAAATATTTATTTGCTACATTTGGCTTTTAGACTCAAAAAATCTCATAGAAAAGCCCAACTATATGATAGGGATTTTCCCTTGCGGATTTAAGGATACTTAATAAATTCAGTTAGTTTGTTTCATATTCAGTTTACAGATGTTTTCAATGATATATTGATTTCCATTTTCTGCTTCTTTCAAAAACTTTTCGTCTGAAGCCAGAAATTTTCCATTTTCATCTGAAGCGTTAAAAGAAATGGCTGCAATCATCGCCGTGAAGATCAAATTGAAAGGCTTACTGAGATTGATGGCTGCATTGATTGGCCCAACTAACCGGTCTTCAGGACTTAATTTTCGGTACAAATCGCAGCCAACCCTAAAAATGGTGTCGCCCAATGCTTTGTTTTGAAACCGGTATAGCAGATCGTCAATGTGGGCTTCCAACTGGCTTGATGTGAACTCACCAGGATACAAGGCCATCAGGATTGCGGCCGATTGCAGCATAGTTTGACGTGTAGTATCGAGGATTTCAGCATCGGCAAGCACTTCGTAGATAAAGATAGCTTTCGGATACTTCTGAAACCCCAGATATGCCGCAGTGGCATGGCCGAGGTTGTGAATAAAAAGTTTCCGGTCAACCCAGGCTTTTATATTTTCTTTGGGCTGAAGGTTCAAAACCTCAGGAACGGCATTCTGGAAACCTTTTTTTGCCACAATTAAGCTGTTGTAAGTTTCCGCAAACACCTGTAGTGGATCTTCTTCCATGTCTTTTTGCGACATGATTGGAACCATTTTACCAATGCTGGTTTCAACCAATCCTACTAGTTTATTGAGAGGATAATCAGATGGTAAAAAACGACTCAATTCCTCTGCCAGATAAACATCGGAATTGCGCATGTTCTCGGAGATAATAAAATCGAGCGGCCATTCACCAAATTTATTTCTGCGGTGAACCAATGCTTTTGCTATCAATGGTATGGCGGTAGGTAATCCTTGCTGGCCAACCGACAATGCCGCAATCGAAGCACCGGCCAATTCATCAACCACCTTTTCGGTATCCTTGATGTTGATGCCTCGCACGTTGGCCACCTCCAGGATTTCATCTCCGGCTTCACTTTTAATCACTACTTTGTATTTTCCTTGTTGGTTAAGATGATTGATCAAATCCTGATTGATGTCAACAAACACCACCTCATAACCCGAACGGCTGAATAACTGCCCAATAAACGAGCGGCCAATTTTCCCTCCGCCAAAAAGCACCAGTTTTTTACCTTCATTTTTTATTTTATCAGTCATCCCAATTTGCAACAAATAATCATGATAATAGGACTTTACCAGACTGTTCTTTTGACCGGGGAAGCTTTCATAAAACGTACCACCGTTGTAAAAACAGGCATATCCACCCGAAGCTATTCCCAATGCCGCTGCACTTTTTAAATCAACCTGACCTGAGGGATTTATAATCTGCTGATGTGCAATCGCTGCCAATACACCTCCCACGAAATTATCGCCACAACCGGTGGTGTCGCCCGATTTTTCCGTCATCTGTTTTAATTCGGTTACTACTCTTTCAGAAACCGGCAAAGTGGTCAGCTTAACTTGTCCGAACAATAAACTATCCGCTGAAAGATAGAGTTGATTAGATCCATGAGTGATGATAAAAGCACCCACTCCGGAATTTTGAAAAAACAGGATGGCCTCTTCAATCTTAGAAGTTCCACTTAATCGGAGTGCTTCTTCCATATCCGTTATCAATAAATCAATGTGCCAGTAGGTTTCATGGGAATCGCCCAGTGGCCAAGGCTTTGAAGGATTGCTCTTTTCATTCAGAAAATCATAGACGGTATTTACCACTGTGATGGCTTTTTGCGCTTTGGCTTTCATGAGCAATTCGCAAAGTGAAGTATGAATGTTTGGTACCAGGGCGGTTCCGCCAAAAACAGCTATATCGCTTCTGAAGAAAGATTCATCCATATCTTCAGGCATAAATTCCCAGGCTGCCCCGATATTGTTGATGAAAACCCGTTCTCCATGACCTCCGTCAAAATCGGGATCGGACAGCACATCTGTGAAAGGCGTGTATTGGGTTCCTGTTTTATAGTTACCAATTTTCAAGGGAGTTTCTTTCAATTTCTCCACAATAAATGCACCGGCTTCATCGGCTCCTTTGCTGCCGTAAAAACAGACTTCAGCAGCCGATCCGTGTAGCATCTGCGCAGCATGGATCAGCGAAACAATAGAGGGGCCGCCGATATTCAGAGCCACCAGTTCCCTTCCACCGTTGATAGCGTCACGAACCTGCAGGTATGCTTCATTTGAATACTTTTCAAATTCCTCTTTGAAAACAAGTTTTCCCGGCGCAAGACCTCCGTCACCGGGAGTTTTTGAAAGATATTTGGAGAAATTAGCATCGGTAAAATTGACAGGTTTATAGAGATAGTCAACCAATGCACAACCGGTTCCTGAAATTCTGTATGGTTTTCTTTCTGGCATTGCTCAAATAAATTTTTGATAATCAGACACCAGTAAATGCAAAGGCAACTCATCCTCTTCAATAATCGGAAACCGCCCGATTGGTTCATAGAAACAGTTGTCGGAGGTGTCGTCATTTACCATACTCACTTCGCCTACCAGAACTTTTCCCTTACCGGGTTCACCGTAAAAACGATGGTACATGCCTTGTTCCAGACAAATGCTTTCGCCTGGAGTCAGTACTGCTTTTCCACCAGCTGGCACTGAACGTTTCATGCCGTCTGTCTTAAAATTTACCCGGGTCGAGTCGAACTTGTTATCGGATGTAGAATTGTATAATTCCAGAACCAGATTTCCTCCTCCACGATTGATGATGTCTTCCATTTTTGACCAATGGTAATGCATGGGTGTTTCCTGATTTTCTTCGACAATCATGATCTTTTCGGCGTAAGATTTCCTATCCATATTGAATTTTCCATTACGGAGGGTGAAAAGGAACAATCCCCGCGAATAAAAATCGCCGGAGCCAAAATCGGTAATGTCCCAACCCAGCATGTTGTTGATGATTTCTTCGGCATCCTGTTTGTTTTTCTTCCAATCTTCAAGTCGCCAATATGCCCATGGGGGTAAAATGAATTGTTTCTCTGCCATAAAAGCCTTGGCATCTTTCATAATCTGGTTAATTTCACTACGTTTCATAAAGTTTTTTGATTGATTATGGATGTGCAAAATTATTTTTTGAGTTCTGATTTATCAGAATATAATTTATTTCACTGTTGTCCGGTAAAAAATTAAAAGGAGGGTTGGCCGATTAGGACCAACCCAATGGTTATCTTTGAAGATACTACCCTTTAAAGAAAAACCATGAGTAAAAGTAAACATTTTACCGGACAGCCGATTCTCAATCAA
>JBBSDC010000273.1:0-3396 GCA_038249705.1 Bacteroidales bacterium
GCATTCTGAGTTTTTAATATTGCCGTCGTTGTAATTCATAAACAAATATTGGTAAAATACTTTCCATTTTTCAACAAGTTTATTCCCTGTCGAAACTGAATACTCAGTGATGTAATCGCGCGCAGCTACTGCATTCTGTTTGAACTTCTCCGAAGCTTGTTTATCAATAATACTTACTTCTGAAGAAAATTTACGCTCAAGCTGCTCCTGGTATTGCTCAATTTCCGGATGGATTGCGTTGTAACGGGTATATGCCCAGTTATTTACCTGGCTGAATGCCCAGTATGCGGCAGTTTCGGACCAGGTGATCATGGAGCCGTTGCCAATGGCATAGCTTTCAGGAATTTTATTGATTCCGCAATACATTGGTGCATATACACAGCCGTCGGCATCATCGGCACCAAACCAGAAAATACCGCCCACAGGATCGGGCAGCCAGTTGCGCGATTGGGCCACAAAACTATAACCGGTTTGCTGGGTGGCAACGGCTCTTTCGTTCAGATACATAACGCTGTCAACCTCAAATTCCATGGGGCGCCAGCGGTATGGCAGTTTAAATGGCCCTGCTCCCGGATCGTTGCGCATATCAAGTGGCGTATCCTCGTAATGATCGCGCATTCCGGCCATCACCTGCTCACGCGTAACAGGGGCATCGGGCTTCACCCACAAAGGCATTCTGTTCGACACAAAGCCATTCGGATTTTTACTGCCATCAATCAGTTGGGCATTTCGCAAAAGTTTTCCCAACGCGTAATTTGTGTAATCAGCATTTTCACGCAAATCTTTATTAATCTTTCTGAAAAACGACCAAACCCTTGCCTCGCTGAAACGCGCACCACTAAAGTTTATCGGGTTATACACATCCGAAAAACTGAAAGTTTCGTCGCTGCCTTTGTAAAATCCGTTTTTCTTTGCAAAGCTTACCACATCAGCCGAATGGTAAACTGTTTGCTTCATATCGTTCCAGTTGTTGGTTTTCTGAAAAGGAAATGTTGTAATACGGGCATGGTTAGCATGGCCGCTTACATATCCATCGGGTATTTGACGGGCAACCCATACAGCACCTTTTTCATATTTCCCCTTGCCTATCATTTCCATGATCCAGGCTTCGTTGGCATCCGAAACGGAGAAAGATTCGCCGCTTGTAGCATAACCATATCGAGCCACAAGCTCGGTCATAACTTTAATCGCTTCCCGGGCAGTTTTCGAGCGCTGCAGCGCAATTTTCATGAGCGAACCGTAGTCGAGGATTGCACCCGGCTGCTTTGAAAGTGAATCGAGTCCGCCCCAGGTTGTTTCGCCAATAGCTACCTGATGTTCATTCATAAACTGAACTACTGAATAAGTATGTGATACTTCGGGGATAGCGCCCAGCAGTTTACCATTTTCATAATGAAATACCTGGCACATATCGCCGGGTTTATAATCAGCAGCCGGGTAAAAAGCAATGGCTCCGTAACGGGTGTGCGAATCAGCATTGTTGGTGATCATAACCGAACGATCGCTGCTGGCACTTTTGGTTACAATAAAATTGGTGCAAGCTAAGAGGTTTGAAAAACCAAAAAGACTATTGAAGAAGATTGAAATCAGGATAATACGGGTTACCATAGAATTATTTTTGTGGTAAAAGTAGAAGAAAAAACTGAGATGAAACAAACAGTGAATAAAAGCAGGCGGAACGGACTCTTAATAAGTATGTTCTTTTGTGACAAATCAAACAATATGAATATCTTATATTAGAAATTGAAGCTTATCCTGATTTGAGATGTTAATCAAATAGTCAAACCAATTAACTTTGCAACTATAAACGATAAACGAATGAGAATAGAATACGAGCTGAAATTAGGATTTAAAGATGTGATGTTCAGGCCGAAACGATCCACCCTCAGCAGCCGATCGCAGGTTAAACTGGAACGCAATTTCCGGTTTATGCACACCGATACCGACTGGACCGGTATTCCTATAATGGCTGCAAATATGGATACAGTAGGCACTTTCGAAATGGCCCTCGCCCTTTTTGAGAAACAACTATTTACAGCGATACACAAACATTATTCCCTCAAAGAATGGAATAATTTTATGGCAAACGCGCCCCAGGGAATTGAGAATTTTATTGCAGTTAGTTCCGGTACAGGGCCTAAAGATCTGGATAAAATCACACAGGTAATAACGGCCCATCCTACAATCAGATTTATTTGTATTGATGTTGCCAACGGCTATTCGGAGCATTTTGTGGCTTTTGTGAAACAGACCCGCAAGAAATTTCATGATAAGATAATTATTGCCGGAAATGTGGTAACCGGCGAAATGGTTGAAGAACTTTTGCTGGCTGGTGCCGATATTATTAAAGTTGGAATAGGACCCGGCTCGGTTTGCACAACACGTGTGAAAACCGGTGTTGGCTATCCTCAGCTCTCAGCCATTATTGAATGCGCCGATGCTGCGCATGGTCTGGGCGGGCAGATTATCAGCGACGGAGGTTGCGCAACGCCGGGTGATGTAGCCAAAGCTTTCGGAGCCGGTGCCGACTTTGTGATGCTGGGCGGTATGCTGGCCGGACACGACGAAAGCGGCGGCGAACTGATAGAAAAAGATGGTAAAAAAGTGAAACAGTTTTACGGAATGAGCTCCAAAACCGCCATGGACAAACATGCCGGAGGTGTTGCCGATTACCGTGCCAGCGAAGGTAAAGCGGTAGAAGTTCCTTACCGGGGACAGGTTGAAAATACCATTCTCGATATCCTGGGTGGTGTTCGCAGTACCTGTACCTATGTGGGTGCTTCCAAATTAAAGGAACTGAGCAAGAGAACCACTTTTATAAGGGTTGCGGAACAGGAAAATCAGGTGTATAATGAGTAAAACTCAGCATATGGCGTGGCAATAAACTATTAAAGGAAATAAGTACATATCCCTGTGGCTGAAAGGCTGCGGGGATTTTTTATTCCGTCAAAGCGGGAATTCAAATATCGAACATTATCTATATGAAAGTTGTTCTAGCATTTGTGAATCAATGATATAAAGCATCTGATAGTTTACGAATACAGGACAAAAGCAGAGTAATATTCAAAAAATCAATAAAATGAAAAGAGGAACATTTATACTGTCAGCACTTGCCGTTTTTCCATCAACACTTTTTGCCAACCTGAAAATCAATTTACCTATGGAAACCAATAAAGGATTTAAAGCTAATGCCGGCGAAGGGCGAATTCACGGGCATATTCATTTAAAAGGTGTAAACTCAAACATTCTTGATGTAAAAGTCTCCGGAAGTGATACCGACGGAGGGCGGGCAATTTTTGAGCAGACTTCACTTTCGCAGGGAAAGGGCACGCCATTGCATATTCATAACTCACAGGACGAAGTGTTTTATGTGATTGAAGGCTCCTATTATTTCCA
>JBBSDC010000274.1:0-3390 GCA_038249705.1 Bacteroidales bacterium
AAGTTACAGGCCGAACCATAGGCACAGTAATATGCCAGAACTGCTGCCTCCGTGTGGCGCCTTCAAGTTTTGCTGCTTCATAAAGTGAATCGGGAATATTCTGCAATCCCGCGAGGAATGATACCATAAAATACCCGGAAGTAGTCCAGATATTCAGCATCATGATGGAAATAAGGACAGTTTTGGGATTGGTAAGCCAGTTGTTAGGCGCAATACCCAGGTTTCCGAGGAGGGAATTAAGCAGCCCTTGTTTCGAATAAATGGCCACAAAAATAATGGAAGTAACTACCGACGAAGTAACCGCCGGGATGTAAAAAGCAGTACGAAAAAATGCCCGTCCGCGGATTTTCTGATTCATAACAAATGCCAGGAACAATGCCAGCATAGTTTGTACGGGTACCACGCCAACAGTATATAACACTGTATTGATCAAGGCTTTGTAGAAGATTTTATCACCAAAAATTTCAATGTAATTGTTAATCCCGATAAATTTTTGCTGTGAAGCCATCAATTCCCAGTCAAAAAAACTGATGATCACCGAAAATAAAATCGGGATAAACAAAAATATGGTGAGCAGCATCAGCGGGAAAAACAGGAATGTGTATGCCCAGAATTGCTGCTCTTTTCGTGTACTGCTGGTTTTTTTCATTTGATTATCTTATTGTTGACCTCCAGTTTCACAACTAAGGAAACGGGGAAACAGGTGTGCAGGCTTAATTTTTGATTTTCAATGGTTTGATGTCGGTTTCCATCTGCATCAGGGTTTGCCTGATATTAGCCTGCTCATAAAAAACCGACTGCAGAGCCGACTGTGTGATAGAATACCAGCGTTCGTTGTAATCGACCTGGAAAACTTTCGCAAATTCAACACTTCCCATAAAGTATTTGTAAAGCGGATGTTTTATATAACCAAGTTCTTCGGCAACGCTTTTGCGGGTAGGCATTGCAATTCCGGTGCCTGTCCACACCTTCATTCCTTCCTTCCCGGTAAGATAACTCAACAACTTCCAGGTTTCAGCCTTAAGCGGGTTTTCCTTTGCTGAACTGTACGAAACTGTAAATGCGATGGTTGCCATTTGTTTTCCTTTGGGTAAGAAGGCAACTTTGTAATTTACATCCGCATACTGATCTTTAAGCTGCGGCAGGAACCATCCGCCGGAAACCAACATGGCAGCGCGCTTGCGGCCAAAAACTTCCTCAGTACTGTTCATGCTGACTTCGGACGGGATTGTTGCAATGTTCTTTTTGTACAGTCCGTAATAAAATTCAAGAGCGCCTTCGAATTCGGGCGTATTTACCATGAGGTTTCCATCCTTATCCTGAAAACCGCCAAGGTTCTGAAATACAAAAGGCATCAGTTTATCAATGGAAGGTTCAACTACCATCCCATATTGATCAATCTTTCCATCGCCATCCGTATCAATGGTTAATTTTTTGGAAAATTCTTCCAGTTCAGCCCAGTCCTTCGGCGGCCTGGTGAAGCCAGCCGCTTTGAACATATCTTCGTTGTAAAACAGGACGAAAGCACCAAAGTCCTTTGGGATACCATAAATTTTGCCATTCCTGGTAAATGCTTCCACAAATTGCGGATAAAAATCAGGCAGATCGAAACTGCTGTCTTTTTCAATAAATTCATTCAGCGGCTGTAACACATCATACCTCAGGTATGAAGGAGCTACCATGTCCTTGATATAAAACAACTGTGGTGCAGAGTGCGTGCCCAGCATCAGCTGTATTTTCTCGGAATAATTTCCCGGGATAAGCTCAAACTTTACTTTTGATCCAGGATATTTTTTTGCGAAAGTTTGTAAAAGGGAATCTGTAAGCCTTTTCTCCGAAGGATTCGATTGCCAGCTTGAAAAGCGGATAACGTCCTTCTTGTCCCTGATACAGGAAGTTGACAGGACAATAACGGACACCCAAAGCAGTAACCTCAGATTTTTTATCCTAAAGAGATCAATAGCTGTACTTTTACTCAACATGGCAATTAGAATTAAGTGTTTGATCTCTTTTTGATGCGGTAATTTCCTTTTACTTCAACTATTATGTTTTCAGGTAATTAGGTCGATTTTTTAAGCTAATAAAATTGGAATAATTTGCTGATGTTAAACCGCGTAAAGCTGGCTTTTGCCGGTTTCGTCCTGAAAAGTAACCAGCGATTTGAAAGTTCGCAGATCGATGTGCAAAGTACAATTCTTTTCGTCTTTATGCCACGAAAGCTGAATTTCATTTTCCGGCGAATCATGCACCCGGAATTCACCATTAAAAGCCGGATATTCATTCCTGAAGCGTATAAGTTTCAGCAAGCGCTGAACAACCGGTTTCTGAACGGCCAGGTCAATTTCTTCGACCGAATAATTATGACGGTTTATTTCGCGTCCTTCACCGGTACGTTTTACGTTTTCAACATCGTTTTCTCCGGCCAGCAACCCGACATAATAAACCTGAGGAATTCCGGGTGTAAAAAACTGTATCGCCCTGGCGGCCATATAAGCATCATCGTCGCAATCCAGCAACGAATAATATGAACCCCTGATCTGGTGAACATCAAATCCATCCTGATCTTTCTGTTCATCAGAAAAAAGGAAGCTCATATTGGCACCTCGTTCAATGCAAATATCGACTATTTTTTTCGCTTCAGCGGAAGTTGCCAGATCGTCGAGGTCTGGTTTTACAGGCACCCCATCGTGACAATCGAGCATGGTAAACTGCCTGTGCGGTCTGTTCTTCAGGTAATGGCATAATTTGGCTCCCGACTTATTAATAAAGCATTCGAGAATGGTGTAAGGTAAGATGAAATCATAAATCCAGAAACCATGTTCAGCAAGCTTAAACTGGGTTTTATAATTTGTATGTACTTCGGGCAGCACTTCTATGTCCATAAATAATGCAAGCTCGGAAATCCAGTACAGGAATTTATAGATTTCAGGTTCTACAAAAAAGCAATTGGTTCCCGGTTTTTTAACCACATAGCCAACAGCATCAAGCCTCACGAACTTTATATTCTGTTTGCTGAAATTAACCAGAAACTCTTTCAACAGTTTTCGGGTAACCTCCGAATTAATATCAAGGTCAATTTGTTCCGAAGGATCCTCTTTACCAAAGGTGGTCCATACGTTTTCCGTTTTACCCGTTTTACCTATTGAAAAACCTGAAAAGGGAGTCGTGCGGCGACGGAACATTTCTTCAATATCCTCAGCTACAGGTATCCCATCCGGCCAAATCTTGTCCAGAGTCAGAAAAAGATCAGCATATTCCGACTCGCGGCCATTTTGAAGAAAGTCATTGAACCAGTCAGACTGACGGGAAATATGATTGACCATCAGATCGAGCATCAAATCAAAATTCTCACCTATGGTTCGTATATCCTCCCAGGTGCCAAATTCCGGC
>JBBSDC010000275.1:0-3366 GCA_038249705.1 Bacteroidales bacterium
TATCATTTCAGGCAGGACAGCACCTTCCTGTATTTCTTCGGGCTTAATCATCCTTTTCTGGCCGCTGTAATGGATTGCGAAAAAGGTACAGATAGTATTTATGGAAATGACTTAACCGTTGAGGATTTTGTTTGGACGGGTCCCCAGCCCACTATTGCCGAACAGTCGCTGCAGGTTGGAGTTACAAAAACTGCAGATATAGCTTCACTGGTGGTGGTGCTGGAAGAAGCGAAATCAAAGGGCAGAAAAGTCCATTTTCTCCCTCCTTACCGCCCCGAAAACAAAATAAAACTGTTCGAATGGCTTGGCATAAATCCTAATGAATCCAAGGCCAGGGCTTCGGTTGAACTTATCATCGGAGTTGTTAACCAGCGGAATTACAAGTCGCCCGAAGAAATTTCGGAGATCAGGAAAGCTTGTGATATAAGTGTGGATATGCATACCCTTTCGATGCGGATGGCAAAACCGGGAATTTCGGAAGCTAAAATTGCAGCCGCTGTTTATGAAGTAGCACAGGCGGCCGGAGGACAGATTGCATTCCCGATAATTGCTACCATCAATGGCCAAACGCTTCATAATCATTATCATGGAAATATGCTGAAAGATGGCGATATGTTCCTGCTGGATGCCGGTGCCGAAACTGCCATGGGATATGCAGGAGACCTTTCGAGTACTACGCCTGTAAATGGAAAATTCACTTCCCGGCAGCGGGATATTTATTCCATTTGCCTAGATAGCCATAATACGTCAATAGGCATGTTGAAACCGGGAATCGCGTTCAGAGAAGTTTATTTTGAGTCGGCCAGGGTAATTGTTCGCGGACTCAAGGACATTGGACTGATGAAAGGCAATGTGGATGATGCAATTGTAAATGGTGCACATGCCTTGTTTTTTCCGTGTGGATTAGGACACATGATGGGCCTTGATGTTCATGATATGGAAGATCTTGGGGAAGTATTTGTTGGCTACGCTGGTGAGCCGAAAAGTACCCAGTTTGGGCTTAAATCGCTACGTCTGGGGCGCAAACTGGAACCTGGTTTTGTATTTACCATCGAACCCGGAATTTATTTTATCCCCGAACTGATTGACAACTGGAAAACAAAAAAACATAACAGCGACTATATTAATTTTGAGAAAGTAGAGAAATTCAGAACCTTTGGCGGACTCAGGAATGAAGAAGATTTCCTGATAACCGAAACTGGCTGTGAGTTACTAGGAAAGCCGAAGCCAAAGAGTATTGAGGATTTAGAGGCTGAATGGGCGAAGGGGCTTTAGGCGAGGGGGAGAAGGGGTGATGGGGAGTTGGGCGAGGGAGAAATGGGGTGATGGGGAGACCTAGCGACATAGAGACGGAGGGACTAAGAGACTTGGAGACTTAGGGACAGAGATGAGGAGATGCAGGACTGATGGACTGGGAGACTAGCGACTGAGGGATAGAGATGGGGAGAAAGGGTGTCAAGGCGAAAGAAAAGGCCAGATTGAACCTTGCCTTACAATAAAAAATAAGATTTAGTCAGGAGGTTCTCCCCTTTTTTCAAGGAGAGATGTCCGAAGGACAGAGGGGTAAAATCGTATGCAAAACTGTAAACAAATTTCAGGACGACACATTGGAGATGGGCCATTCAAAGGCTTTTTACCGCAGGGCGGCGAAGGATAAAAAAGGGCGCAAAGCATTTTGATTTTTGGTTTTTTCATTTTTAGAAAGTATTCAATGAAATACTATTTCAGCCTGCAATTAAGAATGCTTAACAGGCAACTAACCGACTTCGGACTTCATCCTGTAGCAGGTTATTTCTTGTTAGTTCTGATCTATGCAGGCCTTTCAGTTTATCTCTTTTCAAAAACTGAATTTGCTGCGTACATTTATTTAGTGATAGCCATCAGCTTTGTGATGAAGTTAAGCGAAACCGGCAGGAACGGTTTCATGAAAACATGTTTCAACGCTTATGATTACTATAAAATCCGAATGATTGAAAACCTGTTGATGGCTTTGCCTTTTACATTTTTTTTGTTGTTTAACCTTGCTTTCCTGACTGCTGCTTCATTAATGATTATTTCCGGTATACTGGTAATTTTCAATTCTAAAAGCGCTCTAAATTTTGCAATACCGACTCCTTTTTTAAAGCGCCCTTTTGAATTTAACATCGGATTCAGAAATACCTTTTATGTGATATTTTTCGCCTACTTTATTACTGTAATGGCTGTTATCGCAGGCAATTTTAATCTTGGAATATTCACACTTATCCTGATACTGTTTGTTTGTATGACATATTATGCTGAAATGGAAAATGAATTTTATGTCTGGATATTTTCGTTCAGTCCGAACAGATTCCTGATACACAAGATCCAAACCGCCATCCTGTTTTCAACACTTTTATGCCTGCCGGTTTTCACCGGATTGAGTGTGTTTTTTCCCGGAAACATCGGCGTACTAGCTGGCTTCCAATGCTTAGGTTATCTATACCTTATAACCGTGGTACTTGCAAAATACGCTGACTTCCCGAATAAAATTAATTTACCACAGGTACTGGTTATTGCATTCAGTATATCTTTTCCGCCCTTACTGATTGGCGTTATTCCTTTTTTTTATCTGAAGTCGGTGCAAAAACTCAATGAAATTTTAAGATGATCGAAATTAATAATTTATCCAAATCCTTCGGAACCAAAGAAGTTCTGCGAAACATCAATCTCGCGCTTGAGAAAGGGAATGTGTACGGTATTGTAGGCGAAAACGGATCAGGAAAGACTACTCTTTTCAGATGTATTGCAGGACTCGAAAAATACAGCGGAATCGTTAACAGCAGTTATGATATACTGAAAAATCACCTTGGTTTTCTACAAACTGAGCCTTATTTTTTCTCAAAGATAACAGGGCGCGAATACCTACAGCTTATAAGCATAGCGCGAAACAACAAAGTTGCTGACTTTCGGAACAGGAATATTTTTGAGCTTCCGCTTGACCAATATGCAGTAAATTACTCAACAGGTATGAAGAAGAAACTGGCCCTGACAGCGATCCTGATTCAGGAAAACGATATCATTATTCTGGATGAGCCTTTCAATGGAGTTGACATTCACAGTAATATCATTATTACCGGCATTATTCACAAGTTGAAAGAGTTAGGCAAAACAGTGATAATTTCATCACATATATTTTCAACCTTGGCCGAGACCTGCGACGAAATACACCTGCTCAGAGAAGGTGTGTTTATTAAAAAAGTGTTTAAAGACCATTTCAACGAGCTGGAGCAGGAAATGAAAGAATTTATTATTGGCAACAAAATTGAAAAACTTGAACTTAAATAAAAAAACGACAGGTGAAAACAAATTGCGGCCCGCGTGAGGGATTGAAGCGGAAAGCCCGCA
>JBBSDC010000276.1:0-3318 GCA_038249705.1 Bacteroidales bacterium
ATTCCTGAATTATTCGGATTGCCCTTTTTTGCATTGTTTTTTACATCGCCAAGCAGTTGCTTTTCCTGGTGATAAAGTTCCTGTGCCTTTATCAGATAAGGTTGAAATACCTGAATAATGCTTTGGGTTTTGGCTATAGCCTGATGTCCCTTCTGAAAGGTGTTGTCAATCTTATCGGTTTTACTTTGAGTTTGGGCAAATGCTGCACTTGTAAAAGTGAGTGCCATTATAAGTGAAATTATGTTAATGGTTTTCATACTATAGATTTTTAGAAATGGATTTATTTTGATTAAGTCTTTCAATCGTGATACTGAAATTTACCTTCCGTAATTTTTAAAGCGTCGCCAGCATTGCCGGTAAGCTCGCCTTCAAATGTGGCTTCAATAATCGTAGGATTTTCCGATGCTGCGGTAACATTTATTTTCATATTGAAGCCCATCATACTGCCGTACATAAAATTTACAGGACTCATATTGGCAAGCTGTATTACATTGTTATCCTTATTTCCATTGGTAATGTCGAATACTCCCGGGCCGGCGGTATTGTATAAAATGAGTGAAAAGTCTTGTTCGTTTTTATCATTCCCGCCTTTGCTTCCGCTGATCAGTATAGCCTTATTGTATCCTTTCGGATGAAAAGCGCCGAATATTTCGCTGTCCGCCTGCCATTCGACCCCGTTTATTTTAAAGGAAAGATAGTTTTGCGTTGTCGCGATGGCAGGTGTTTTTTCTTTTGCCCCGGCATTTTCGTTTGTGTTCGCCGGATTGCTGCTGCACGATGCAAGTGCAAACGTGAAAAGGATTGAGAAAGCAAGTATTTTTTTCATAGCGTTTTGTTTTTGGGGTTGTTATCGAATTTGTCTGATTTTAAAACTAATTATTTGCTGTAGAGCAGCTCTGGTCGGTGATCCAGCCCATCAAGAAAGCAAAAAGTCCGATTCCCTTCTCTAGAAAAGCAAAAAGTCCTATTTCCTTCTCCTCAGGAGAAGGTGCCGAAGGCGGATGAGGTGAGAAGGTGCCCGAAGGGCGGATGAGATCTATAAGAGTTGGGGTAAGGTGTTTTTTGGCTTTCAGTTGTTTATTCTGTTTTGCCAATAAGTATTTGTTTTTAAATGTTCAACATATTAACTTCC
This sequence comes from Bacteroidales bacterium, assembly GCA_038249705.1. GTDB lineage: Bacteria > Bacteroidota > Bacteroidia > Bacteroidales > UBA4417 > UBA4417. The sequence goes on from JBBSDC010000276.1 coordinate 1,133, forward strand.
TGCTGGATTTGGAAATAGTATGTTGAATATCTTCCCACTGCCTGAAAACCTCTTTTACTTTTTCTTCCAGCCATCGGGCCATTTCATTAATTTATCAAGGCTTTGGTAAGGATACAGCTTTAGTGTCCGATGCGTACAATTGCCTGTAGGTCCGGCATCACAGTTCTCCTCGAATTTGAAATACCTCCAGTTTTTGTAGTCAATAAATACGTTTGTCCAAAATCCCGGAGAGTTTAGATAAGCATAAACGTTATCAACATTTATCCAGTCGTAAGCATTGGCACCGGGAACAATGCTGCTTAAATCCTTTGCAGTAAGGGTCAGATTATCAATATAAATTCCCTGTTTGAAGTAGAAGTACCCGCCAGTACGCTCCGAGCCTCCAACACCATCGGGAATCAGGATGGAGGTTTCTCCTTCGGGAGCTCCGTAGGGAAATGTATAACCTATCCCGATGGGTCCGTATTTATAAACTCTTTTACCGGTTGTTCCATTAATGCCGTTTTGTGTCAAACGCATAGTTCCATTCTCGAAAAAATCAGTGATCCACTGGTTGCTACAGCCTGTTTTAACCTGTGCAGGCCAATTATCGGCAAGTCCGGTAATTAATTCAGGCCCCTGAATGATTTGGAGTGAATCACTGTTAGCGTATAATCTTTTCGTTTTCATGTACTTTTTATTGTTGTTATCATCCGCACCCAGATCCAGAAAATAGAAATATTCATTAAAACTTCCATTGCCGTCTGGCATCGACCATTCCTTTAACACCAGGTACGAAGCGGTACTTTTTGAAGACGGAACACTTGCCGTATCTTTAGTGCAACCAACAAAAACTGAGATACCGGAAACTACTGCACAAAAAATTAAAATCTTTTTCATTTTTCTTTTGTTTAATGTTTGTACAAAGCTACTGCCGGAGCGAAGGCATAAAAACATCAAATCGCCCAACGACCATACTAATCGCCCAACGACACAGCATACAGAAGAAGAAATATTAATGTTAACTTATTGATTTGCAAATAACATGGAAAATCTAACAAATACTATAACCTGCATGGTGGTGGATGATGATGAGGTGGACAGGCTGACCGCTTTATATTTTTTGAGTAATTTCCCTTTTATTAAGGTGATTGGCGTTTACGATTCGCCACTCAAAGCCCTGGAAGCAGCCGCCAATAACCTGCCGGATGTGCTTTTTCTGGATGTGAATATGTCCGAAATGAGCGGTCTTGAACTCAGGAAACAATTGTTGCATATTCCCGCCTGCGTTTTTATCACTTCATTTGCCGATTATGCGCTCGAAAGCTTTGAACTGGAGGCTTTGGATTACCTGGTAAAACCTTTTACAGCCGATCGTTTCACCAAAACAATGGAGCGGCTGAGAGAGTATTTGGCGCTTCGACGCAAATCAGAGCTTTTGGCACACAGCATAGGTGCTGAAACAGTTTTTATAAAAGAAGGACATACCCAGGTAAAATTGCAGTTGCACGAAATTATTTACCTCGAAGCGCTGAAAGATTATACCCGCATTATTACAGGCAGTAAAAAGCATATCGTATTGTCTCCTTTGGGGAATCTGATCAAAGACAATGCTTTCAGGAATTTTATCCGCATACACCGAAGTTACGCGGTGCAGAAAAACTATATTAAGAAGATTGCCTCAAGTGAGATTGAGCTTGATAATAATGTTGTGTTGCCTGTTGGCAGAGCGTATAAAGAATCTTTAACCGGACTAATACCATAATCCGCTTATGCGAAAATTTCTTTTTCTGATCGCCTGCTTTATCACATTAAGTGCATATCCGCAAAAGCAAAAGCCAACATTGGTCGATTCGCTGATCCGGGAATTGCCACATCTGAAAAATGATACTGCCACGGCTAGGATGTATAAAATTATTGCCGAAAAATACAGCTCAACTGATCCTGCAAAGGCAAAATTATATGTTGCAAAAGGCTTGTCCCTTACCACGAAAATGAAATGGAGCAAAGGGATTGCTGCATTTAACACCTTGGCCGGAAACCTATACAGTGATGCCGGAAAGTACGACTCAGCCATGCTCAGCCATCAAAAAGCATTCAAACTGTTTGAAAAAATCAATGATAAATACAATATGGCTTCTGCCCTTAATAATATGGGTGTGGTTTGCCAGCGGTTGTCAAAATCTACCGAAGCCATTGATTTTTAC
>JBBSDC010000277.1:0-3300 GCA_038249705.1 Bacteroidales bacterium
TAAATATTCGTCCGTTTATTGAAGCGGGAGTCCTCCGTACCAAATTCAACGTAAAATGGGGCGTAGACCGAGGCAAAAATCCTCCGGGCAGTCATTGGGGCGAAATTCGGGATGATGATTTGCATAAAAGTCTGGAAGAGAAGAGGGAAGCAAGAGAAAATAAGAAGTAAGCAATTAAGTTATGGAAAATCAAATAGTACTTTACAATAACGCCGAAGGTAAAGTTACGGTCAAAGTTACTTACCAGGATGATACCTTTTGGTTGCCACAAAAGGCAATAGCAACTTTGTTTGGTGTTGAAATTCCGGCGATTAGCAAGCATCTGTCCAATATCTACGAAACTGGCGAACTTGTTAAAGAAGCAACTATTTCCATTTTGGAAACAGTTCAAATTGAAGGCAACAGAGAAGTTAAAAGGAGCGTTGAATTTTACAACCTTGATGCAATTATTGCCGTCGGGTATCGGGTCAATTCGAAACAGGCCACTCAATTCAGAATTTGGGCAACACAAACACTTAAGGAATATATCATTAAAGGTTTTGTTTTAAACGACGACCTGTTAAAGAATGGAAAACCATTTGGTAAAGATTATTTCGACGAATTGCTGGAAAGAATTCGCGAAATACGTGCCAGTGAGCGAAGGTTGTACCAAAAGTTAGTTGATATTTTCGAACAATGCAGTGCCGATTATAATGCCAAAGCCGAAGAATGTCAATTGTTTTACAAAATGGTTCAAAACAAATTGCACTTTGCAGTCACCGGACAAACAGCAGCCGAAATAATAGCCTCAAGAGCCAACCGTGATAAGGATTACATGGGTCTTACCTCGTGGAAAAACTCCCTAACCGGAAAGATTCTGAAAAGTGACACAAAAATTGCAAAGAACTACTTATCGGAACAAGAAATTGGCGATTTGAATTTATTGGTGAGCGCTTACCTTGATTTGGCGGAGTTCCAGGCCCGGAGAAATCAAGTGATGACAATGAAAGATTGGCTCGAAAGAACAAATAAATTTCTGGAAAGTAATAGCTTGGAACTATTGCCCAATGCAGGAAAAATATCGCATGAAGAAGCAGTTGAAAAAGCAGCAGATGAATATGAACATTTTAGAATTAAACAGGATAAAACCTACCTTTCGGATTTAGATAAGGAGATTAAAAAAATCAGTGGCAAAAAGGAATAATCAATAGATTGTGGTTTCGATGAAACCACAATTGCAATTTCAAAACAGGATGAACAGCATATTAGATAAAGTATTACAGACGCTAAAGCAAGAAGAACAGCACAATAGCAGTATTATGGTGAAACCGGAAGTAATACTCTGGCCAGATCCTGATCGGCAGTGGACAGCTGTAATACCTATTTTGCAGGCTACTTTACCTCAGATGTTGGTATATGGCCCATACGATCATGCAATAAAACTAGGCCCATCTTTCTGGAATATCAGGGATGACCGACACGATGGTTTTTCGGCATTGTTGAATTACCACATCTTTACTAAAGAAAATCTGTCTAAACTTATTTATACCTACCTTGGCGATTGGATCCGTATGTGCGATGCAACGAGAAAATCAGGCGAAAGCGTTGCCGATAATTTGTATAGTGCGGCTATCAAACTCAAAGAAAAGCTGAAATTGATCCTTCAAGGTGAAGCTCCTTACGATATTTTTGTTCGTTGGAAACCTATCGGGTCAATTAAATGAAAATTCAGTTGTTTCCAAAATTGAAATAACTGCATCCGACAGAAAAATGTCATAGGCAAAGTAGAGATTTAATAGAAAAGTACCATCAAGATGAATGAATTTTTACAATTAGTTAATTTGATTCAAACAGCGCGCAGCCGGGCCCTGAGTGCTGTAAATAGTGAGCTGGTCAATCTTTATTGGCAGGTGGGGCAATATGTTTCGCTGCGATTGGAAAAATCAACCTGGGGTGACGGCATGGTGGCAGAATTGGCACAGTATATTCAAAAACATCATCCTGAAATCAAAGGATTTGATAAAGTAAATATTTACCGTATGTGTGCATTTTATCAAGCATACAAGGATTTGCCAATTGTCGCACCACTGGTGCGACAAATACAAAATACTGACAATAAAGAATATACAATTGTTGCACCACTGGTGCAACAATTACAGGATACGCCATCTGATTTAAACGATATTCGAAATACAATTTTAGCACAAATCAGTTGGTCGCATCATTTAATCATCATAGGTCGCTGCAAAACTCCTGAAGAACGAGAGTTTTATATCCGGATTAGCATAAGGGAACATTACAGCAAACGCGAGTTAGACCGCCAAATTAATAGTTCTGCATTTGAGAGGATAATGATAGGCAATGCCAAATTACCCGATAGTATTAAGCAATTGCCACAAGATATGACCAACGTATTCAAAGACAGCTATGTTTTTGAATTTTTGAATCTTCCTGAACCTTATATTGAGAATGATCTGCGAAAAGCATTGCTGCACGAATTAAAGCAATTTATGCTCGAATTGGGTCCTGACTATCTGTTTGTAGGTGAAGAGTTTCCAATCAAAGTTGGCAATCGGGATTTTCGAATCGATCTTCTATTCTTTCATAGATCGTTGCAGTGCCTGATTGCATTTGAGTTAAAAACAGACCGCTTCGAACCCGAATATTTGGGAAAGACAAATTTCTACCTGGAAGCACTCGACCGTGATGTGCGAAAACCCAACGAAAACCCGAGTATTGGTGTTTTACTGTGTAAAGACAGAGACGAAGAGGTGGTGGAATACGCATTGAGCCGAAGTCTAAGCCCAACTATGGTTGCCCAATATCTTATGCAAATGCCTGAGAAAAAATTATTGCAGCATAAACTGCACGAACTGTTTGAAAAAGAGGATTAAAACAAAACATGAAACAAAGCATATTCGATAAAGTATTACAGGCTTTGAAGCAAGCCGAGCAGCATAACAGCAACATCATGGTAAAACCAGAAGTAATCCTCTGGCCCGATCCGGAACGGCAGTGGACAGCTGTAATACCTGTTTTGCAGGCTACAATATCTCAGTTGTTGGTATATGGCCCCTACGATCCATTAATAAAGCAGGGACCATCTATCTGGCTGAAATGTATGGTGGCAAAAACGCTTCCCGAAGCTAATTGGGAAGAAAATGCAATACCAATTATATACTTGCCAGGTGTCGCAAAAAACGATTTGAGAAACGTTGAAGATGCTGGTCTGATATTCCAGCCCTTGCTCGAATACCAATATACCGGTACACTTTTTACCCAGGAAAATGGTAAAGAGTGGTCCATCCTTGCTTTTGTTGA
>JBBSDC010000278.1:0-3250 GCA_038249705.1 Bacteroidales bacterium
AACGAATCGCAGATCCGACTGGACCGCACCAATCGTTTTCCCGATGAATTTGAAATCAGGGACCTCTTGAGCGGAATTCAACGCCTGGGCGGACTTGCAACCCGCACTTTTTCACTTTCAATAGCCACGCCCGAAGACGACGGCATGCCCGTGTATGTTTCGGCACGAAGAACTTATAACGAGGATGCTTTCCGTTGCCTCGACAGGGTCATAGCCCTGAGTCACGAATACAATGTCAGACTTATAATTCCGTTTATTGCCTCACAATCATTTGGCGGTATACGTGGTGTGGATGAGTTTTCAACCCTATCGGGGAAACCCAAAGGTTCATTCTGGACCGACGAAGAAGTAAAAGCCGACTACCGGCATTTTCTCGATTTTATACTGAATCGTAAAAATACAGTTAACGGAATTATCTATAAAAATGACCCGGCAATACTTTGCTGGCAGTTGGGTAACGAATTCGGCAGCTATCCCGGCGACCGCGGGCTTAAATACGACGAATGGAGCCCGAAAATACTGGCCTGGAGCCTCGAAATGGCTGCTTATATCAAAAAAACTGATCCAAATCATTTAATAATGGAAGCCGGTGGCGCGGATCGCAAAGCTTTTCTTGCCGATCCGAATATCGATATCATAAGTGATCATTTGTACGAATACTGGAATAAAATGGCAAGCCGTCCCTGGGTGCTTTCGCCTATTGCCAAAGCTTCGCGCGAAGAGTGCAAAGGCAAAAAACCGCTGATGGTTGACGAATTCGGGCTTGGAAGTACCGAAAACCTCCGCGACCTGATGAAAACCATACGTGAAGAAAATATTGCAGGCGGGCTGATGTGGAGCATACGTTCGCACCGCAGCGACGGAGGCTGGTATTACCACAATGAAGGAGGCACAACCGTGAATTCATTTCATGTGCCGGGTTTCAGCGCCGGATTTGTGTACGAGGAAACCCGCCTGCTCGATCTGCTGCGCTCCGAAGCATTTCTGATCAGAGGAATAGCACCTGAGCAAGTTCCCGTTCCATATCCTATTCCAGTCCTGTTTCAAAAAGGTGATGGATTTACATGGCGTGGATCAACCGGGGCTGCTTATTATACTCTCGAAAGAGCCGGATCAGTTACAGGTCCATGGAAAGTGATTGCTACCGGCCTCGAAGATTCTGTTCTGGCCGATGTTGTGAAATTTGAATCTTCCGCAGAAGCATCGGAGCCACTGATCCTTTTCTACGACGAAACCAAAAAAGCCGGTAACACATATTACTATCGCATTAAGGGAGAAAATACTGCCGGAAGTTCTGGTTATTCCTCGGTTTTAAAAATCACTGAATAGTATGAATGCTTGTTGAACTTACCTTCTTTTTTTTTTCGTAAAGCATTGAAAGAAACATTTTCAAATAATCGCCTTACTCTCCTCACTTGTATGGAATCGCAAATATTATAAACCTACTTTAAAAAATAATGCCATGAAAAAAATAGTACTCCTATTATCAATCTGCATGATGGTTATTTCATTCGGATTGAAAGCCCAGGTATGGTCCGATAATTTTGATGACAACAGCCTTTCCACATTCTGGGTGTTGGAAGCTGGTCATGATGCAACCTATACTCTTACTGAAGCAAGCCAGGTATTAAAAATAGATTATCACCGCGATGGTTCTGGTGCCCAGCAATGGAATCAGTTTAACCTGAATTTTATGGCCTCACCGCTTGTTTTATCAGGAAGTAAAAAGATTTCCATCAAAATAAAATCGGACGAAGCGATGGAAATGAATGTAAAGCCAGATTATGGCGCTGCGGGAAGTGATTGGCTGAAAGCAAATATTGCCGGGGATAATCAGTGGGCTGTTTATACATTCGACATGACGGCCAAAGGAAACCTCGAAAACATCTGGATCTATTGTGAAGGAGGCCGCTTAACACCAAACACAGCAACCGTTTACTTTGATGATTTTGTGGTTTGCCCCAGTTCCAAAGGCGATTTGCTGAAAACTATCAACACGGCTGATTTGCTTAACGCCAATTCACCCGAAGGTAGCGGCGAAGGACAGTTTCCTTCCGAGGCAAAGGCTACTTTTACAAATGCAGTTTCATCCGCACGAAATGTTTACAATAATCCCACCTCCGATGAGGTTGCCTACAACAATACAATCGCTTCACTAATTACGGCCATGGTTGTTTTCGAAAGCTCTGTGAAGGCTACAACAAGCCTTGCTATTGTTGATACTAAGGCAACGAAAGCAACGAAGTACCTATTGGAAAACCTGTCTTTTCTCTCTAAATCTTCCGTTCTTTTCGGGATGCACGATGCAACCTCTTACGGAATTAATGCAGGTGGAAGTAGTTGGTACGATGATGGCACCAGTTCAAAATCGGATCCGAAAGTACTGGTGGGTTCGCATCCTGCAATATTCAGCCTTGATTTCACTGATGTAGTAGAAAAGGGAAATGTCGATAAGATTCAGAATCTTTGCAAGCAAGCCTATGCCGAAGGAGGTATTATCACCATGTGCTGGCACCAGGACAGGATAGACGGATCAGGCGATGCATGGAAGGTTACGCCTCAAATCGTGAGCACCATGCTTCCCGGCGGAATCAATAATTCAGCTTTTAATGCAAAACTCGATAAAGTGGCAAATTTCGCCAATACCCTCCGCAATACCAAAGGAGAAGCAATTCCCTTTATTTTCAGGCCATGGCACGAACATAACGGGAGTTGGTTTTGGTGGGGAAAGGGGAATTGCACAACTTCGGATTACATCACATTGTGGAAATATACGGTCGAGTATTTAAAAGGTAAAAATGTACACAATATGCTATATGCTTTTTCGCCCGATGGGCAGCAATTTAATACCAAAGCAGATTATTTTGCTATTTATCCCGGCGATAACTATGTGGATATTTTTGGTCTTGACTTCTATTTTGGCGCCGGCAATCAGAGTGAGGTAAATAAGTTTACAGATCGTATCACCTGGATTTCAGAATATGCTACTGAAAAAAATAAGCTCTCGGCGCTTACCGAAGCAGGCGACCGCTTATACTGGGGAGCAAACGGCGCACCCGATGACCTGAGAATCCCCAATTGGTATACCCGCTGCATTCTTGCACCCATCAACACCAATGAAACACCAAAAAAGATTGCCTACTTCGCCACCGGGCGAAATGCAAGCCCGACCCATCACTTTGTTCCTTATCCCGGCCATCCTGCAGGTCCTGATTTCCAGGCATTTTATGATGATCCTTTCACCATGTTC
>JBBSDC010000279.1:0-3245 GCA_038249705.1 Bacteroidales bacterium
GCTTATCATTACCTGTGTATGGATCGTAAACGAAGCTGTAAACCGTTTGTTAACAGGCAATATCCACATTGAAGTAACAATCTGGAGTTATATTGTAGTCATATCTTCAATCATTGTTGATGTGTCACGTTCGAGAGCTTTGTATAAAGTTGCGCGAAAATACAATAGCCAGGCACTGGAGGCTGATGCGCTTCATTTTTCTAGTGATATATGGAGTTCAGTAGTTGTTCTGATCGGATTGATTTGTGCGAATTTCGGCCTCTTTGCAGCCGACTCGGTTGCAGCGTTGGGAGTAGCAATAATCGTGCTGACAGTATCGTACCGGCTTGGTAAAAAAGCGATTGATGTTCTTCTTGATCGCAGTCCGCTTACACTCAGCGATGAAATCTCCGCCATGATCCAACTTATTCCTGAAGTGATCTGTTATCACGATTTAAAAGTAAGGGTTGCCGGAGCTGATACATTTGCAAATGTGACTATACATGTTGATCCGGAATTGAATATAACGGAAGCACACGCTATTTCGCACAAGGTCGAAAAAATAATTTGCGGACGGATTGAACGTTGTGAAATTCATATTCACTATGAACCATCAGGGAATGATTAAACCATAAAATTAACACTCAAACTTAATTTCTAAGAACTATGAAAACATACATCTGGAGTTTGCCTACACGGATTTTCCATTGGCTTCTGGTAATCGGACTGGTTGCCGCCTACATTTTATCGGATGATGATGAACTGCTGAACTTTCACTCATCCGTGGGGTATATGGTTGGTATACTGATCATTTTCAGGATAATATGGGGCTTTGTCGGCCCAAAATACTCAAAGTTCAACGATTTTCCTATCGGGGTGAATTCTCTCAAAAAATTTGCTGCCAATATGAAGGAAAGTAAGAGTCAGTCACCTGGCCATAATCCTGCGGCATCGGTCGTAATGCTGGGAATTATACTTTTCAGCCTGATAATCGTCGTATCCGGAATTTTATTACTGGCATCGGAAGGACAAGGTCTGTTTGCTTTCATTCAAACCGGTTTGTCAGAAGATTCACTAAAAGAAACCCACGAAATTGCCGTGAATATCCTTATCGGGCTTGTGATTGCGCATTTACTCGGTAACATTGTTGATTTTATTTTCAACAAAAAAGCAGGTACTTTAACATCTATGTTTACGGGTTATAAAAACATTGATGCAGAAGGTATCAAGCTGAATTCATTCCAGAAAATTTTTGCTACGATCGGCCTTCTGGCTGCTTTGGCAATAGTTCCATATTCAATTACTACTCAAAAAATTACTCCTGAAGCAGAGAATCTTGAACAGCAAAACACGAAAAATGTGAATGAGGAAGACGACGACTAATGATATTATCATGATCACATTTCAGCACACATATCAATATTGAATTCAAAATTTTAATCCATTAAAAATCAAAACACTATGAAAAACCTGATTATTCCTGCAATCGTTGCAATTGTTGTTCTTGCATCAGCATGCAACAGCAAGCAAAGTAAAGAGCAAACATTTGGAATTTATCCTGACTCAGTTCTTTTACTCGCTAAAAACCTGTTTCAGCCGTTACCTGGCGAAGCCGTTAATCCTGTTAATATAGTAACTACCGAAAAAGTGTTGCTAGGTAAAACTTTGTATTACGACAACAGGCTTTCATTAAACAATACTGAAAGCTGTAACACGTGTCACAATCTGGCTACGTTTGGCGTTGATAACAAACCGACCAGCCCGGGTGATAACGGAAAACCAGGAACCCGAAATTCGCCAACCGTACTAAATGCTGCTTTACATTTCGTGCAGTTCTGGGATGGAAGGATGAAAGATGTTGAAGAACAAGCTGGCGGTCCTGTAATGAACCCGGCCGAAATGGGAATGCCTGACGAAAAACTGGTTATGTCCAGACTTGCTAAGAATGAAGGGTATAAGAAAATGTTCGAAGCCGCTTACCCTGGCGAAAAGCAGCCTGTTTCGTTCACGAACATGAGAAACTCAATTGCGGCATTTGAACGCACTTTGCTTACACCCGGCAAATTCGACAAATTTCTTGGCGGTGACCTTACCGCTCTTTCCGATCAGGAACTGAAAGGCTGCAAAGCCTTTATAGAAACAGGCTGCACAGCTTGCCATATGGGGCCACTTTTAGGTGGAAACATGTTCCAGAAATATCCACTATTTGGAACTCATAAAGAGCTCACAGGAAGCGCCGTAGATGATCTTGGGAAAATGGCTGCAACTAAAACTGAAGCTGACAAATACTTCTTTAAAGTACCTTCATTGCGCAACATAGCCGAAACCTGGCCATACCTGCACGATGGCAGCGTAAAAGAACTGGACAAAACTGTTCAGATAATGGCTAAAGGACAATTAAATAAGGAATTAACACCTGAACAAACAGGCGACATCGCAGCTTTCATGAAAGCACTTACCGGTGAAATTCCGACTGATGCCAAGGTGGTACCTGTAATGCCATAAGTAATAATTAATTTTTTAAAAGCCTCATCCGTATAAAACCGAAGTGAGGCTTTTTTTATTTGCCCGGAATAAATCTTGCAAACAAGTAGTATATTTTACCCCAGTTGGCGCGCGTCTTATTTTCTGACGCGTGCCGGTACAATTTGCTAAATTTGCTAGTAGGTTATTAACTGTTGGCTTTCAAAAATAATATCCCTTAATTGGCTCGCGTCTTATTTTCTGACGCGTGCCGGTAAAATTTGCTATTAATTGCTAGTAGGTTATTAACTGTTGGCTTTCAAAAATAACATCTATTGGTGCATCTAGTTTTCAAAAACAAATCAGGCGACAGTTACAAATTTAACTAAAAACATTTCATGAATGTTTCAAGACCATGAGTTATATTTGTGAAATATTCAATAGTAAATATCTGCCGCACGCGTCAAAAAATAAGACGCGCGCGAACGGGGTCGAACCAAATAAAACCAATTGAAGAACATAATACACCAACTCGAAGCTATATCAAAGAATATTAATTGATATGAAAAAATTTAAGCCTAAACCAAGAATTGATGTACCGAGATGGCTTGAAACAATAATTCAATGCAGTCTCTTTATAATAGTCATTTTTTTAGTTCATTTTTTGGGACTAGATATGTTTATTAAACACGCAGATCTATTTAATCTTACTGACACAAAGTTTTATTCTATTTTAATAATCTTTTTTATGTATCTTTCCTACAAGGTTGTAGGTACCCACACTGCAGTTGATTTAATAGAAA
>JBBSDC010000280.1:0-3232 GCA_038249705.1 Bacteroidales bacterium
GATGAATAAGTAGCCCTGCCTTTTATAATAAGCGGAAAACCGGGGAACCCTCTCTCCCACCAGTATTAGTAGAAGTGAGAAACACCATAGCAGTTCGGATAAGAGAAAATTACATACTAACTTCCTCAAAACTCCTGAAGGGCTGAATTTCGTTTTCTTTACAAACTTTTTATGTTAATGCCCTAGTTGAGTACGTAACTCAGCTTAATAAACGCAAACAGTGTATTTTTGCCATTTTTAATTTTAATCTCTGGAAATTATAGTCCTATGTCAGCCAGTATATTTGATAGTGAGTATGTAGTGCCGGATGATAAAATGTTAGCCGCCGAATTAGGACAAACAAAGGGATATCTGGATGAAGTCTGCTCATTTATTAAAAATGATTTCGGAGATTTAAAGCCGGAATTGAAATTTTATGGTCAGAAATCAGGCTGGATTTTAAAGCTGTTCAATTATAAAAGAAATGTTCTTTTTATTGTTCCATGCACTGATTATTTCAGAGCTGTTTTCACTTTTGGCGAAAAAGCATTTTACGAAGTTGTGTCCGGCGACTTTCCCGAAAAGATCAAACATGAACTATTAACTGCAAAAAAACACAAGGAAGGACGAACCATCTATCTTGATGTAAGAACGAAGACGGATGTTAATGATATCATTAACCTGGTAAAGATTAAACTAAAATATAAGTAAATTTGCTAAAATTCTGATTCATGAATTTCTTCTTCAAGTACAGGACTTCTTTTTTGAGAATTGTTTGCTTGCTGGCGGTTTATTTTTCCCTCCCTTATGATCTTTTATTTGCCGATATCCGCCCTCAGAATCAAATCCCTTGCCTCAGGAAAACTAATTCCTTATCTGCGCGCCTAAACTTTAGCGATGATCCATTGGGCGATTTCCAATCCATTACGATACCTTTGAAACGTGCTGGACGATTATTCCTGATTGAAGCCAGGATAGACGGGCAAACGGGCAACCTTATTTTTGATACAGGTGCAACAGGACTTGTGCTGAATAAAACTTATTTTAGAAAATATGTTACCGAAGAAAAACCTGCGGGCGGCGGTATAACAGGTGGGCAGGGTAAAATGTATCGGATAAAAGTGGGTCGGATCGACATTTCGGATTTGTACTACAAGGACATTTGTGCGGATATTACCGACCTTGGGCATATCGAAAACCGGCGTGGTGTTAAAATCCTGGGTCTATTTGGGTTAAATATGATCAGCAGTTTCGAAATAACATTTGATGCCAACAACAGCGAATTACAACTCAGCCGGGTTGACAAGCAAGGAAACAGACTTAGCACGACTCAGGCTGATTTAAAATTCGATTTTACTCAGAATATTGAAACACAGCATAATATAATGGTTATAAAGGGAAAAATCGGAGAAAAGGTGTTGAATTTCTGCCTCGACACCGGTGCCGAAAGCAATGTTTTAAGCAATGCCGTTCCCAAAAAAGTGATGAATACTGTTACGATTAAGCGCAGGTCGAGCATGGGAGGCGCAGGCGCAGCCTCCGTAGAGGTATTGTACGGCACCATGAACGAATTTGAATTCGGGAAATACCAGTTCGGAAATATGGAAACAGTTATTACCAACCTTGATGCCATGTGCGACTCTTATGGATGCAATATCGATGGGATGCTTGGGTACGATTTTTGGCAAAAAGGGATTTTCCAGATCAATTTCGAAAAGAAAGAAATCAGTTTCAGTTTAGGGAAAGGAGGCAACAAATGAAAGCCAGAGTTATAATTTTACTTCTGATAGTAGTTGTATTTCAGTCGGTGCCGGTGCTGGCACAAAATAAGCCGGATAACATCTGTTTTATCAACAACGGCCGGATTTATTTTAACCTCGATACACGCTGGACACCTGAAAAAAGAAAAGATATTTCAAAACTTTTCAGCCTCGACAGCACATTGATTGTGCAAGCTTTACAGGGAAAACCTAAGGTTGTAATTGACAGCATTACCTGGAAAGTCCAAAGGGTGAATAGCAATTTGGTGGAAATATCGAAACCCCTTGCCGGAGGCAAATCATCATTTAATCCAGGCGATGTTTTCCTGATCGATGATAACTTTTTTGCAAAGCCATCCCTGGTCATACCTTTTATTAAACCGGCCAAAAGTTTTGGAATTAATGAGTTTATTAAGGATGCCACTGTTACTTATACCAATGGCATAGCTCGCTTTTGGCTGTCTGGAAACCAGAAAGCCTCTCAGGTATATTTGTCGGGTTCGTTTAATAACTGGAGCACGATGGAAGACCTGATGCAAAAGAGAGGCGATGGCTGGGAAATCAGCATCCCACTTGCACTGGGAACTTACGAGTATAAATTTATTGTTAATGGAAAATGGATTACTGATCCTAAAAACCTGCTCAAAGTATCAGACCAGCAAGGAGGCTTCAATTCTGTTTTTTATTGTTACAATTACAAATTTAGCCTGGCTGACTATGCAAATGCAAAATCGGTAATACTCGCAGGCAGTTTTAATAACTGGAATAAAAAAAAACCGAAGATGCAGCGTTCGGTGAGCGGATGGGAACTTCCGGTTTACCTACCCGAAGGGACATATGCATATAAGTTTATTGTTGATGGCGAGTGGATAAATGATCCTGCCAACAAAATTGTAAGGCGTGATGCTTCCGGTAATACCAACTCATTTATCGGGATTGGCGACACCCTTTTGTTCAGGCTCAATGGATTTACAAATGCAAAATCTGTAATTCTTTCAGGCAGCTTTAATGGCTGGAACACCAATGAGCTTATAATGAATAAAACTCCCACCGGTTGGGAACTGCCATATAACCTTGCAGCAGGCAACTATGAGTATAAGTTTATTGTTGATGGCCGGTGGATAACCGATCCGGCTAACCCTGTTTCCACCGGATCAGGTGATTTTGCAAATTCCAGTGTTTCGTTTAAACCAAATCATACGTTTATGCTTTCGGGTTTCCCAGATGCAAAAACTGTAATTGTGACAGGCAGTTTCAACGGATGGAACGAAGGTAATTACAAAATGATAAAACAGGGTAATACCTGGACTTACCCTGTTTCCCTTTCACCCGGCAAATACACATATAAGTTTATAATTGACGGACAATGGATGATTGATCCTACCAATGAACTTTGGGAAGAAAACGAAACCGGCACCGGGAATTCTGTATTATGGATTGAGCCCTAGCAAAATCGCCGATGTCTCTACAACTGCTGCTCGAAAATGCAATCA
>JBBSDC010000281.1:0-3217 GCA_038249705.1 Bacteroidales bacterium
CTTCATATCCTGAAACTTTCTATTAGATTGCACAAATATACTCAAAAGCGTACTTTTTCCCCGGATTTGTAAGGTTCAGTAAAGCCGAATAAAAAAATCAAATACAAATTTGGCGTTTTCTAATGCAGAATACGGGGTCAAACCGTTTTAAATTGGAAAATCTGAACTATCAATTTCCAAGCAGGAATAAGAATATTTTAATGGAAAATTGTATAGGCAAGCCCAATACCGAAAGTTTCCCTGAATTGGAGTATTTCGGAAAATTTGCCCGTGTTTTCAACTGCAATCGCTTTATCGTCGTAAATTAGAATTGTTGAAATATTTACCGAAATATACTTATTCACTTTCATCAAAACATTATTTTCCCAGCTAACAATTATTTTTTCTGGTTTGTCGCGGTAATTACTAAAAATATCGAGTTTCGACATCAGGTTCACATTTTTCATGATGTCTCTTTTGAAGATGGCGTTTATTGATCCTCCAACCTGCCACAAAGTGGTGTTATCGCCGAAAATACCATACGCCCCTTCTTTCCGATGAGTAAGAGCAGTATCAGTTACTACCGTTAGACGGGCACCAACCGGAGAAACAAATACTGAAAAATAATTAATAGGCTTGTAGTTCATTCCTATCGAAAGCTGGAAATAGCCTGGCGCCATAAACCGGGAAATTTGCACCGAATCATTAGGGTAAGCAAATCCTTCGTCGAATTGAGATTTAAACTCAAAAAAACCAGTATAATCCCAATTCTTCCAGGCATAAATTCCGCCTTTCGTAAGGAAATTTATTTTGTCATCAGTTTTACGCAAATTGGTGATACTCTGTTGTTTTGCAACTCCATATGCAACCCCAAGGTAATTGTTCCACGATAGGTTCTTCCTTTGATAATCTTTATAAATATTGAGCATGAAGTTGGTTGAATATGAAGTTTTTTCACCTCCCTTAACCCAGTTTACCAAAAGAGTTTGCGAAAATCCTAATGCCGATTCATACTTTGACTTCCAATAAGTTGTATCGGCATCCGGTTCACGCGCAATTGCATTGAAGCTGCAAAACATAAGAAAAATAATGTAGAAATATATTTTCATTTAACACAGGCTTTTGTTCAGTTATCAATAAGTTGTCCGAATTTCAGTAAGCAGGAATTCGGATATTATTTTAGAAAGTATAATTACTTTAAAATATAATTAACAAACGATTTATTTGTCATAATAGTATGTGAGTCGTTTGTTTTCTGCAATACTTTTTGGTGTTGATTGCAAAGCATTTCTCTGGTTATAAAAGTTCAACTTTACCAAAATTGAATTCGGTTTGATCTTTCCTGTTTATTTATATATGCACAAGAAAAGAGTTAAACAAAATTAGAATGTTCCTTTCTGGGATCATAAGTTAAAATCATGTGATTTTTATTTTAGTATAGCAGAAACAGTATAATTTGTTAAATCTAAATTAAAAAAACCGGCTTGTTTAGCCGGTTGTAATCATTAAAAGAGAATTTTTGTGGAACAGTTTGTATCTATTCCTTGTAAATAAACCTTTTCGATAGTGTAATATCTCCCGATTGCAAACGATAATAATAAATACCGCTTTTCAATCTTTTTGCACTCAGATTTACGAAATGGTTGCCTGCTTGCTTATTTCCGTTTACCAGTGCAACTAATTCGTTGCCCATTACATCATACACCTTAAGCGTAGTGAATGATCCTGTCGGCAATGTGTAGTTTATCCGGGTTGAATTAGTAAACGGATTAGGGAAGTTTTGCTCGAGTTTATACCCTTTCAGCAATGCAAGATCATCGTCAATTCCTGCAGTACCCTGGGGAACAATCTGTTCAACGGTATCAACTGACAGGGCTGCCTCATCTATTCCGCCTACAACATATAAGCCGCCCTGGTAGGTTGCTGTTGCCATCCAATGCCTTTTCGAACTAAGTTCCAGGTTATCTATTCGCCAGGAATCTGTTGTAATATCGTAAACAATAATGCTTTTGTAAAATGCTATTGATCCACCTCCGTCATTTCCCCCAACACCGTAAATTAAATCGTTGATAATGCCAAAAGCACAAGCGCCAACAGGGTAAGGCGAGTCGGCAAGCTTTGTCCAGGAATCGGTTGACGGCGAGTATTTATAAAAAGCGGAACTACTCCATCCGATAAGGTATATATCGCCGTGAAATACTATGGAACTCATATCCCACGAGCCGGTGGCTGTATTAGGTGTTTTTTCAGACCAGGTATCAGTTGCAATAGTATAGGCATATACGGCACCAACCGAATTAAAAAGGTATATAATTCCGTTAGCTTCTTCGGATGTGATACCCCAGGTTTGCGAAGTATTGGGACTTGGAGTTAAGTTTAACCATTCGCCTGTGCTGAGATTATATCTTCTGTTGAGCGACGGGCCGCCTGGCCAACCGCCTAACAGATAAACATTGTTGCCAACAAGAGTTGTTTCCACATCCCATAAATTATAATCGGGAATGGTGTCGTGATATATCCAGTTGGTTCCATTATATCGGTACACCCTTGGATATACTATGGACCCGGACCAATTGTTAGAGCCTCCGAAATGATAAATAGAACCATTCCAGACTTCGGCGTTTCCTGCTCCTAGCGGTATCGGCAGGTTAGGTAATTGTTGGGCAAAGGATACTGAAAAAAAGCCCAGAATCAGAACAACAGTAAATAGTTTTTTCATAAAGCTGCTTTTTTAATTGGTAAATAGAATGTATGACCAAATAATCAGGTGGATTGCTTCAGAGATATTTCTGATAATCTTACCAGAATCTTTTAACAAACGATTCTTAATATAGTTTTACAAGGCCTGAGATTTATAAGTAACGGAATTTGGCTTCGGCCATGTGTATGTTTGAATGAAAATATCTGCTTTTGTGAATTCCGCAAAATAAAAAACCGGCTTAATAGCCGGTTTTGTATAAAATCGATATTTCTTGATTATTTCTTTTCTTTCAATAAATCTCTGATTTCGGCAAGTAGATTTTCTTCGGCTGACGGAGCAGGAGGAGCAGCAGGAACTATTTCTTCTTTTTTCTTGGCTGAATCCATAGCTTTGATCATCAGGAAAATAGCAGCTGCAATTATTATAAAATCGATAACATTTTGAATAAACATACCATAGTTTAGTGTTACAGCAGGTTTGTCGCCTATGGCTTCGACGAGTACAGCTTTGTAATCTTTAAAATCGACCCCACCCAGA
>JBBSDC010000282.1:0-3179 GCA_038249705.1 Bacteroidales bacterium
AGAATGATAATGAAGTAAAGGGCCAGGGCAATCAGCAGGATTATGGCATGCGGATTTATGATCCACGGTTGGGGAGGTTTTTGAGTGTGGATCCATTGAGCGGCAGTTTTCCTTGGAATAGTTGTTATGCATATGCTGAAAATGACCCGATAAACTTTGTTGATGTTGATGGTATGGAACAACAATCGATAAGACCAGTTGTAACACAACCTACATCAGGACCAAGGCTTGTTTATTCAAGTGCCAGAACTGTAACTCCCCAAAACATGAGAGCAATAAGGGGCGGCCAGCTTCCAAGTGCTAACCCGGGGAGAACCTGGACAGACAGGCCTGCTCAGGCAAACTATTATACAGGCTTATATGTAACTGGTGGTACGGGACTTTTTATGGACAATGGCTATGGCCAAACCCGATATATCCCCTCGCAGAAAGAAGTAGGTCAATATTATGCAGCCCAAGAACAATGGGCGAATGATGCACCTAAAAGGGAGGTAGCGAATAAGCTTAGTGATATAAATAAAAGTGTTGAGAGGAATGCGAT
The DNA here is from genome assembly GCA_038249705.1 of Bacteroidales bacterium. Classification (GTDB taxonomy): domain Bacteria; phylum Bacteroidota; class Bacteroidia; order Bacteroidales; family UBA4417; genus UBA4417. Next base: position 542 of record JBBSDC010000282.1, read on the forward strand.
TGTTGAACACACAATGCCTGATGGAACAACACAAAGCTTAACAAATTTTCAAACACGAATATTTACCCAGTCTGCATTAAATGCAGCAAACGCTAAACTTTCAATACCAAGTTCCATTCCTGTTTATACACCATTTAAAGGCCATGGGAATCGTAAGGATAATACCAATCCTCAAATGGTCTATGTATTTACATATGTGCCATCAGATGGAGGAACCCCGTTTTTGAAATTTGGAGTTGCTGACCTGGAAAAAAATATTAATAGACCAGAGAATCAGTTAGCAGCCATGAGAAAAAAATGGGGAAATACAGCTGATTGGAAACCACTTTTATATACACCAGACAGAGCTTCAGCATATGCTGCGGAAGCAGCAGCAGTATTAGCACATGAGAAAATTTATAATGAAAAGCCAAGAGACCAAATTAAGCCTTAATGCAATGAAAACTGAATTATTAAGATTGGTATCTGTGGTTCCAAACGGAGTAGGTGGGCCTGAAGCTGGAATGATAAATTTAATTTATACTTTTCTGCTACAAGAGATGGGAATGACTGCCTATAATTACATTGGAATAAATCAAATTGGAATTGAATTGGAGGAGTTGATCTTAAAGGAAAAAAATAATATCCATATTAACATTCGTTATCCATCAGATCACGATTTTGAAAATAAGGATTCCCAACAACGGAATTTAATTCGCTTAAAAGTTATACATACTGCACTGTTACGCTTAGCTGATTTTGAGAACAAACTTGATAAAAAAGTACTTGAAATAATTAAACAAAGAGTAATTGAATCAGATTTTTCATTTGCATTTGTCTTCAGGGTTTACACTAAAAGAACCCAAGATGGTTTAGGTGTTCAATTATTAATAAGCCCTACTCCTAAGTGTTTTAATTTTATTTTACAATTTATTGATGTCACTGGAAAAGAAAAAGTTTCCTTTTTAATTTACAAAGGCAGAACTACTACAGGCTATTTAAGTAATTTCTTTAAAACTGGCAAGTGGAAAAGCAATCAAGAGTTTGTGCTATTCGGCCATGGAAAGGATGTGCAAATAAAAGTATTTCCAGATAAGGAAATTGTGGAGGTCATCTATTTATCAAAATTTGATAAATCTGCTGTTTTTGAGATGATGAGATCAGACTTGCCACTAAGTGAAGAGGAGGAAGCTTATAAAAGCTGGATTCAGTCCTTGCCCTCAAACATCTCTAAAGTTATTGAATCTACCTTTAATGAATCCGAATGATGAATTAAATGTACAACTTCAAATAATAGGTTTCATGAACAGAGGGGTTTATCATTTTTCGAACCCTTCATTAAAACAAATAGTCGCTCTTTGCCTTTGCTTGTGTTACCCCGAAGCCACCAATGTGAGGTCTTATGACCCGCATTCTGTGGCTTTTCCCCGTCGTTGGGTGGCACTATCCACCCGCAACTTCAAATTTACGCCTACACACTACAGGGCTGGCTGAAATCCGTAAACAGCAATGAGGTAACTGATGGCACTACCGATATGGGAGGTGATGGAAGACCATCAATGGGCAATATAGCCCGGGACGCTATTGCATTTAACCTGTTCTATTATAAAGGTGATTATAAGGCCATAGGGCAGGCCACCCCTGTGTTGGGAGTACTAAAAAATACCATATGGGACCATGCCACCACCCCTTATGGGCAGTTGTATAATGGAAACATTGCCGCTATGGTTGAACACAACCCGAGGTTGGGCCCGGCGCTTGCATTCAGATACCAGTACGACCAACTGAACCGCCTGCGGGCCATGTACAGTTTTACCCAGCCCAATGGAACGCCCGCCATAAGCCAAGACTATCGCGAAGCAATCAGCTACGACCCCAACGGTAACATACTAACATACCTGCGCAATGGTGCCACTGCCGACCGTGGTCTGCCCATGGATAACCTAACCTACACCTACACCAAAAACGGTAACAGGCTTGTAAACAATAAGCTTGTGCGGGTAACCGATGCTGTTGCAGGAAACTATACCGAAGACCTGAAAACCCAAACAAATGCAATTAACTATACCTATGATGCCATTGGCAATTTAACCAAAGACGAACAAGAAGGCATTAGCAATATACAATGGACGGTTTATGGAAAAATAGGTTCAATAACAAAAACAGATGGAAGCATCCTGAATTACACATATGATGCCGCTGGTAATCGAATTGAAAAGAAATACACAAAAGGAACCGAAGTACACTACACCTGGTATGTACGCGATGCTTCAGGAAACACCATGGCGGTGTATGAAAAAACAAACATCACTACGGTGCGCCTTACCGAAACGCACCTCTATGGCAGCAGCAGGTTGGGCATAGCAAAAGAACTCACTAAAAAACCTTTACCAGTAAGTGGCCCTGCAAATGCAAAACTGTATACCTTTACCCGTGGGGAAAAGTTCTTTGAGATTTCAAATCATCTTGGAAATGTATTAGCCGTAGTTTCCGATAAGAAGCTCCCGGTAGGCAGCGTAGCCGGAGGAGCAGTTAACTTCTGGCAAGCCGATGTGGTAACCGCTACAGGCTACTACCCATTTGGTATGCCTATGCCCGCACGTACGGGTAAAACCTACACCGGCAACTGGGTGCCGGGTAAAGGCTTTATAGAGGGAGG
>JBBSDC010000283.1:0-3140 GCA_038249705.1 Bacteroidales bacterium
AAGCGGTGGCCATTTCAGCAACAGGCGCAGACCTGCATAAATCAATAAACCGGTTAATGCTGAAAGGAGCAGTGTAACCGAAATATAGGCCAGCCATCGTACATCCGGTCCCGGAACCAGCCATTGAAGTGCCTGTATAAGAGTTGTTGTATCGAGCTGATAATCACCCATATTCATTTGTTCCCGAACCAGTGAAGCCACACTTAGACCAATAAACATGGCTATAACTCCCAAAAGCAAAACCAGTCCTGACAAGCGGCCGAGTAAATGAAACAGAAAGATGAAAACCCGTGCAACCACTTCGGTTACAAACCGGATAAAAGTTCCGATTGTCTGCAATATACTGCTCCCTGTTTTCTGTATTCCTGTGCCTGCTGATGCAAGTTCATCTCGTAACGTATTGATATTTATGCTTTGCCTTTGCATTTCGAGTTTTTCGGAAGTAGTTTGAGCCACCGGAAGTATTAACCACAATACCACATATACAATGATTCCAACGGCATAAAATAAGGTGAAAGCAGCAAATATAAGGCGTACCCATACCGGATCAATCCCAAACCATGCGGCTATACCGGCTGCAACACCACCAATCTGACGGTTATCAGGATCACGGAAAAGTTTGCCGCCTGTTTTTATTCCCGGAGCGTTTTTGGGCCTTTCGGTTTCGGTGTCCGACAACTGATCGGGCTCTCCCATGCTGGCAATTACTTCTTCTATATGTTTCAGCGTGATGATCTGCAAGCCGTTTTGCTTTTGCTGATCAAGAAGTTCGGCTATACGCATTTCGATATCGGCAATTATTTCCTGATATCCCTGCTCGGCAGCAAAAAAGTTTCGCAATCGTAAGAGGTAATTATTGAGGCATTCGTAAGCATCGTCGTCGATATTAAAAATACGTCCGCCTATATTTACTGAGAAGTTCTTTTTCATTGGTTATCGGTATTAGCTATTTCTGATGAATCGGTTGAATTAGTATCAGCTACAAGTACAAGTGCGCTGACGGCTGTAACAAGTTCGTCCCAGCCTGTGCGGAGTTCCGAAAGAAAAGCTGTTCCTTCGGGGGTTATGGAATAGTATTTCCGTGGTGGCCCCGAGTTGGATTCTTCCCAGCGGTAACTGAGAAACCCTTCGTTTTTAAGCCTTGTAAGAATAGGGTACAGTGTTCCTTCGACCACGATCAGGTGCGATTGTTTGAGCCGGTCGAGTATATCGGAGGCATACGCTTCGCGGCTGCTGATTGCTGCTACAACGCACATTTCGAGTACGCCTTTGCGCATCTGTGCAATTGTTGAATCTGCTTTTTCCATGTGGATAATATTTGAATTATGCAGCAAAGATAATTCAATAAACAGTACTATGCAATACATAGTACTAAAGAATGCAATATTAAATTATGAAATAAATATTACTTGGTTGAATTACAGGCATTTAAAATATATAAATATTTCAGTTGGTTTGTCGGAAAAACAGAGTAAATGGCTATTTAGGGTTTAAAATCATGGTATTCTAAAATTTGTTGGGTACAAAAAATTAGGAATTCAGGTGAAGCTATAGGAGATAGTATGTTTACTACTCCTCCTGAAAGTAAATATTTTACAGCTTCAATGGATACTTATGTTGCAAAATATGAGAAAGCATCTTCCTGTATAAATCCGAGAGACTTATATTCAGACAAACCAGCACGGACATTAACTTGTAGAAATCTTGCCGGTGCTACTGGTGATATGCAAAGAGTTAGGCTGAAAGATGGCAGGCGCAGAAGATTTTTACACAGAGAAGCTGCTCGACTACAAAGTTTCCCTGACTGGTTTGAATTCTCAGGAAACGAAACACAGCGATTTAATCAAATTGGAAACGCCGTACCACCACTCTTAGCATATCAACTGGCTTTGGCTTTAAAGGAATGTTACCAGATGGAAGAACAATTTACATTGGCGACACTTCAAATAAAATACTTCACATTGAAGAAGCAGAACTAAAGAAATTGAAATTCTTTGAGCTTTCTCATGATGAACTACCTGATATTATTGCATTTAGCAGAAAGAATAACTGGCTTTATTTAATTGAGGCTGTTCACAGCTCAGGGCCTATGAGCGAAATCAGAGTTCTTGAACTTAAAAAGATTTTGAAGGAATGTAAATCAGAATTAATTTTCATAACCGATTTCCTGACAAGAGCCGATTTTAAAAAATAGATGCTTGAAATTGCCTGGGAAACGGAAGTCTGGATAGCTGACAATCCAGATCATTTAGTTCATTTTAATGGTCACAAATTTTTAGGAGCATACTAAGTCCGACACTTTTGGTAGCACATCTGCATTTTTGCATACGCACAAGCCAACCATGCAAACCGCAACCTTTCATAGGTGTGCCGTTTCCAACCATACTAAAAGACACGAAATTTTAGAAAATGTTCCCATATTGGGAATTTTCCATTATCTTTGCATAATTATTCAAGCTTATGTACAGAATATTTGCAAAAAGCACATTAAGAAACTTTTGGGAAACACATCTGGATTCCGAACAATACCTGAAGACCTGGTTCGATACGGCAATGAGTTCAAATTGGAATACTCCAAATGAAGTTAAGCAGGCATATGTTAATGCAAGTGTTCTGAAAGACAGTAGAATTGTTTTTAATATCAAAGGCAATTCCTATAGACTGGTGGCAAAATTCAACTTTGAGAAACAATGGATATTTATTCGTTTCATAGGAACTCATATTGAATACGATAAAATTGATGCGAACACAATTTAAAATTACCAGACATGGAAATAAAACCAATAAAAACAGAAACTGATTATACCCAAGCATTGAAAAGGCTTGAAACCATTTTTAGTGCAGAAATTGGAACTACAGAAAGTGATGAAGCAGACATGCTTGGTTTGTTGATTGATGAATATGAAAAAAAACATTATCCAATTGAAGCTCCAGACCCAATTGAAGCGATTAAAATAAGAATGGAGGAAATGCATCTTAAACAAATTGATCTGGTAAATGAAATTGGAGGAAAGAGTCGTGTTTCAGAAATATTAAACCGAAAAAGAAAACTGACAGTTGAAATGATCCGGAAATTGACTACCAGATTAAACCTTTCACCAGAGTTATTAATCAATGACTATCAACTTACAAGATAAAGT
>JBBSDC010000284.1:0-3125 GCA_038249705.1 Bacteroidales bacterium
GATCCGGGATATTGCTTCCAGGCATCAAGATAAGCGGTAAAAGCTTCAGCTGCAACCACTTTCTTCCCTTCAATATGTGCAATGGAGGCAGCCTGAATGCAACTGAACGAAGAATTGAATCCATAATCTTTACTCCAGAATTCGCACATGGGAACATCAGCCACAGCACCTAGTTCCATATCGGCAGTAGGGTTCATGTCGTAAGGTTCGATGGAGAAGCCCATGTTGTATTTTTGTGCGTACTTTTTCAGGTGAATGGCATGGTTTTCAACAACCAGTTCCTGGGAAGTAAGGCGTAAATCCCATAAAAAACGTTCGCTCTTTTCAAGACTTTCAACCACTAATCCTGCATAAACCGGGTAGAAAGGAAGCGGGTCGTAGCCTCTGCGCTTTTTAAATTCTTCCCTTAATTTTGCGGTCCAGTTTTGCGCTCCCATTTCCCAACTATCCATATGCAGCATTTTTAAGCCACCCTGTTTGTCTTTATCAGGCATACCGGTTTTTTCAAGCAACTTACCTGTGAAACTTGCTAAGTGTGCATTTATGGCTGTGGTATCCATTTTGTCGGCTTCAAATCCCACACCCGGCAATGGAGCCGGACGCGTAACAGCACCGTTATTTCTGCTTCCGAAACGCATAATGGTCCAGGTACCGCCGGGCACTTTCCAATCCAGGATGCCATCGGGTTTCAGGTACCGGGTTACATCAATAATTTTATCCGGGGATATTGCCGTTCCTTTATTGGGTTCAGTATAGGTGGCGAGTGATGGAAGAAATGGTTTTACCCCGGGCTTAGAAGTGTATGGTTCACGATAATACAAGGCTTTCTCAGTTATATCGCTGATTTTAAAATCACCGGCCGGTGAAGGGAAAGCAAGTACAGAAACATCTTCGTAATAATCGAGCCATTTCTGTTTGAGTTCGGGTGTAAATGCTCCTTCACCAAAATAAGGATTCATAGGAACCGGTTTTGGAAGAATAATCTTCTTGCTTTCATTTCCGAATACCTGAACTGAAGTATAAACGAGATGTTTCATAGATTGCGAACCACTAACCCATGGACCTCCGCTCCCGGTCCAACCCGGACCAACTCCAAGTGTTATTGTGATTCCTAAGCGCTCCGACTCGCGAACAATATGGGTAAAAAGATTCATCCACTCTTCGCTCATAAAGTCAACTTTTCCGCGGGGAATACCAACATTGACTTCAAGAAACAGTACAGTGCCGATACCCACTTTTTTCATTGATTCCAGGTCGGCAGTTATAGCCTCTTTCGAAATATTCCCGTCCATAAAATACCAGTAAACGCCTGGTCGGGCTGAATCGGGCGGATTTAAAAAGCCTTGCTTCAATTCAGACAATGATGATTCGCTCATACGTTGGGAGCAGCTAAATGCAACCATGGTTGCCGCAATTGTGATAAATAAAATAATTCTTTTCATTTTATGGGTTTTATATAAATGGTTTTTATCCTTGACAGCTAATTCACATAGATTATAGTTTTAGTTTACGGAAAACATTAACCAGCATTCCTGCAATTATCTCATATCCCTGATCTGAAGGGTGCAGTCCGTCGTAAGTCATGGCAATAGCATCCATTGGGTACGGATATTCATCTGTGTCAGGATTAAAGGGTTTGCCAACATAATCCGGATAGGTAAGATTTGAATACTGACCCGTGGTTTCATCTTTTAGCCGTTTGAATTTTACCATGTTCTCATGGGTAATTCCGCTGTGGTTGTATAAATCAATTACCTCTGTTTTCTCATGCTTTGCAATGCTTTTAATTGCTTCGGCGAAATCAGCAAGCGACTGACCATTTTTTTGTTTATACGATCCCCAGGCATTGTTATTCCAATCAGCGATATATACAAAATCGCCGCGTTGCATGGGAGTAATAAGTACAATTTCCGCCTTTTTGTTAAGGCTGCGTAACTTATTGATAATTATCCTGCAGGAACCATAAAAAGTTGTATTCCCTTTATTTTCAAGGTAGTCGTTCAATGTTCCTAATGGCACACCACTCCACCAGTCATTTGTTCCTAAAAAAACTGTATAAATGTCGGATGATACAATACCAAGATTATCAATTTCGCCGGCAACCATGCTTGCTGTCCAGCCATTGTATCCTTTGTTTATATAGCTGATTTGAGGCAATTTTTCAACAACTCTGGTCATATACCCTTTTGTTATCCTGTTTCCGGTTTCTTCAGGATGATCGTTCAGATAGGTTATAGAGTCGCCAAGGGCAATCCATTTTACCTGATTAGGAGTAAAAGAGCTGGTAATCATAAATATAAAGATAATTAGTATCAGATGTTTCATTTAAATAGCTCTTACTGCTTTTAAGCTTTTTATTAAAAAGTAAAAATATGCAGTTCATTGATGGCTACCCGTTTGATTCTGGTATTTTTTTTATGAATTTGTATCAATCTTGATAAATTAAATTTTTATAGATTTCCAATAATAGTAAAATTGAAAACGGACAACGTAAAGCATTTACAGTATCTAAACCAATTACTACAGAATGCTCAGTCTTCGGGATATTGGAATTATCTGCAATTGTTATTTAATTGAGATTGAGCAAATGTACAAACATGCTCAGAATAATATCTAATGAAAAAATTTTATCGGTATCCGTAGTCTGCGACTACGGATAGCTCTTGTTTTATTTATATTTTTGGAAGACTACGGATAGCTGGGGAATTAAGCGAAACAAGTATTTCAAAGTTTGGCAGGATGGCTATCATCCTGAGATCATTTTCAGCAATAAATTTTTCTTTCAGAAATTGAATTACATCCATAATAATCCTGTAGTTGCCGGATTAGTAACCTGTCCGGAAGATTATTATTACAGTTCTGCCCGAAATTATGCCGGATTAGATGCACCAATAGCTATTATTTTTGAAAGCCAACAATTAATAACCTACTAGCAAATTATAGCAAATTGTACCGGCACGCGTCTGAAAAAAAGAAGCGCGCCAACTGGAAAGCCAGTCACGGGTTAATATTAAATGTACCCGCACGCGTCTGAAAAAAAGACGCGCGCGAACGGAGCTTTTTGTCATAGAATGCGCCAACCAGGTTTTTTTTATTAATTTTCAAACGGATTGTAAGTAAAGTAA
>JBBSDC010000285.1:0-3064 GCA_038249705.1 Bacteroidales bacterium
CGATAGCAAATTTTGTTATGAAAGGACCGGCCTTTTAGAAATTTCACAACAGCTGTTGCTTCACCAGAAAGGCGTATGATATTGAACAGAAGGATAATAGTAACGCAAAACACCAGCTTCAACCATGCCAGGCAACTCGACGAATTTAACAAGCCTTGTTTTGCGAGCCTTTCGGTGATGTATACAGGTGTGTGAAACTTCTAAAAAGCCTTGACCTTTTATTCGCCCATTGCTTATTTTTTATAGGAGCTCATGAGATCGCTTCGCTAAGTTGGTTCTCATGTGTTAAGACAAAAGAACAAGAATAAAATAATATATATACTTACTTATTCTTTTTCCAGCACATCAAAATATTATCATGCCGCTCGTTTGTTTTTAAGCTTTTACTATCTTTGCACCTATAAATCAATTACTTTACACCGTGGCCGACCCACTCCCTGATGCGTTGTACGCATTTATAGTATTATCAATCAATTATACTGATCTGGCTTCTTCAGCCGGTTTAACCGCAGGATTACTATCCGTATTGGTATTATTAATCTGCTCAGCAGCAGCATCCGGCTCCGAAACAGCTTTCTTTTCGCTGTCGCCATCTCATCTCAATGATATCCGTAATTCGAAAACACATTCAAGTAAACGCATAATCGCTTTACTTGAAACACCGAAACGTTTGCTTGCTACTATTCTGATTGCCAACAACCTGGTAAACGTAGGCATTGTTATTATTTCATCCTTCCTGGTTAATAATTACCTTGATTTTTCAGCAAATCCACTTCTCGGATTTTTATTCCAGATCATTATTATTACTTCAGTTCTCCTTTTACTTGGCGAAATATTGCCAAAAGTTTTGGCCACCCGAAACCCGGTAAAAGTTGCTTCAACAATGTCGATGCCGCTTTCAATTGTGCAACGTTTGCTTAGCCCTTTAAGTAGGCTTTTAGTAAAGTCAACACGATTTATTGACAAGCGCCAGGCATATAAAAACCACAATGTCACTCTCAACGACATTTCCAATGCTATTGATATTACAGCCGATGGAAAAGTTGATTCCGAAGACCGAAAGATCATGAAAAGCATTACACGATTCGGCGATATCAACGCACGCGAAATCATGAGCCCGAGGGTCGATCTTACCACCATCGACAATTCATTGTCCTTCCGTAAAGTACAAAGTATAATTATTGAATCAGGGTATTCGCGTATACCGGTTTATAACGATACGCCCGATACAGTTACCGGTATTTTATATATCAAAGATCTGCTGCCTTTTCTATCAGAAGGCGATAATTTTGATTGGGAGAAACTGGTGCGGCCTCCGTTTTTTATCCCCGAAAACAAACCCATCAACGATCTGATGCAGGAATTTCAGGAGAAAAAAATACATATGGCTGTTGTGGTGGATGAGTATGGAGGAACATCGGGCATTATTACACTGGAGGATATTATCGAAGAAATTGTCGGCGAAATAAACGATGAATTCGATATTGAATCTGAAAACACGTTCTTTTCGCGTATTGACGAACACAATTATATTTTTGAAGGAAAAACTACCATTAACGATATGTGCCGCGTGCTGGGCATTGACGACCGGATTTTTGACGATGCAAAAGGCGAAAGCGAATCCCTTGCCGGACTTATACTCGAACTTGTCGGTAAAATGCCCTCAACAGGTGAAACTTTTTCGTTTGGCGATTACGTATTCCGCATCGAAGCTGCTGATAAACGCAGGATTAAAAAAGTAAAGATATCAATACCTTTACTTACCGATCAGGAATAAAATGCTGAAACCTATTCATTAATTCAGGCGGGCAAATGCCTTGTAAGCAGCAGAAAGCACTTCCTTTTCAGGCAATAAACATCCGCGCTCAGCGTTTAATTTCGTATAAATTATCTCAAATGCGTTTCCTGAATACATCTTCCAGTCCTTCAAAATCAGCTGAGCCAAAATCTATAATCAGTTTATTTTTAATTGTATGTACCGGACTTATCATAGTTTTCGCTTCATGCAATAACGAGTACACGCCCAAACCTCGTGGATATTTTCGTATTGCTTTGCCCGAAAAGAAATACATCCTGCTCGATTCAATATTTCCTTATCAGTTTGAATACCCGGCCTATGCAGTAATTACCAATGATCCGGTATCGCCTGAGGAAACAAAGTGGATAAATATCGAAATGCCGGTTTTTCATGGACGCATCCATATCAGTTATAAGACTCTGACCGACAAAAACAGCCTGATCACTTACACCGAAGATGCACGTACCCTGGCGCTTAAACATATGCCCAAAGCGAGCGGCATCAGGCAAATCGCCATTTCGGACCCAAGTCGCAGGATTTATGGTTTGGTATACGAAATCAATGGTATGAGCGCAGCATCGCCGTATCAGTTTTATCTGACTGACAGTACCAAACATTTCTTACGCGGATCACTTTATTTTGATGCTATTCCAAATAACGATTCTCTCGCTCCGGTTATTGAATATGTAAAAACTGATATCCAACATCTGTTCGAAACCATTACCTGGAAATAAAACAACTGATCGTTTCCTGAATAATTAATTTCCCATCATTCGCTGAATGTTTGAATAATTGATCTTATGATTACTTTTGGCTATCCCAAAACCGGTAAATTCAATGAAAAAATCACTTCTATTCTTCCTGCTTATTAGTTTGCCAGTATGGCTTGTGGCGCAACAGAACGTTTATTCGCGAGTAAAAATATTTACTGACACAAAAACATCCGCTCAGCTTTTTGCCACAGGAATTGAAATAACTGAAGTTGATAAAAAAGGCCAATGGTATATGGCTGAAATTCCAGCCGTGGAAATCAGCAATCTCACATCAGCCGGGTTTAACTGCGAAGTAATCATTCCAGATATGGCCGAATACTATACCGGCCGGTTTTTGGATAAAGCACCTTTGACAAATTCCGATATCCTTTTAAATGAAACCTGGCCCGAACCGGCTAATTTTTCGCTTGGATCGTGCGGTGGTTTCAGCACTGTGGATGAAATGACTGCTCAACTCGACCTTATGCGATCACTGTATCCTTCGCTGATTTCA
>JBBSDC010000286.1:0-3052 GCA_038249705.1 Bacteroidales bacterium
ATACCTACCACAAATCGAAACTAACGCCTGGCGTGGAAATGATGCCACTTATTCATTATCTGCCGTTTATCGAAAATTTTGCCATTGACCTTGGCGGCACAGTCGGCAGTTTGGGCATGAATCCGGATCAAACTCCTTTTAGTATTAACGACAACCTCAAAATTGCGCCTGTAATATGCTATGAGTCAGTGTATGGCGAATTTTTAAACCGTTTTATCCAAAATGGTGCCAATGTTATTTTTGTGATTACCAACGACGGATGGTGGGGCAATACAGCCGGGCACCGGCAACATATGCTTTTTTCGGTACTTAGAGCCATAGAAACCCGGCGAAGCGTTGCCCGTTCGGCCAATACGGGAATTTCGTGCTTTATTAATCAGCGGGGCGATATTTCGCAACGCACGGACTATTGGGTTCCGGCAGTAATACGCGAAAAAATAAATGCCAATGATAAAATTACTTTTTATGTAAAATATGGCGATTACATCGGGCGGATTTTTATGCTTGTAGCAGGACTGTTTTTATTATTAACTATTTCAACAGCAATGCGTAAAAGGAATATTTAAGGTGGGATGTGGAATGTGGGGATTTGAAGATGTGAAGACTCGTTCTGAAAATTGTTTACAGTTTTATGATTTAGTATCCCTCTGTCCACCTGAGGCGGACATCAAGTATTTGAACCACTAAGGCACTAAGTTCACTAAGTTGCACTAAGTGCGCCAAATCAACTCATTGTCTCATTATCCAATTAGCACATTATCACATTATCGCATTATCACATTGCCACATTATTACATTATCACATTATTTGAATATAAATCCACCCAACCCACCCATTCACCGCCCTAAATCCGGCATTCACCGCTTTTCAGTTGTGCAACAATTGATATATCTTGAATTTTGCGGAACAAAACAGAACAGGAAACGTTAATTGATATTAAAACAATGGAAACATTTTTAAATCATTTTGTTTCCGATGTTTTTAATTGTTGTACTTTTGCCGCTGTTAATAAAAAAAATAATGGACGAAAAGTTAGACCGTATATTATCTGAAAGCTTACGGCTGTTCAAAAAAAACGGAATACGCAGTGTGTCAATGGACGATATTTCCAAAGAATTGGGAATGTCGAAAAAAACCATTTACCAGTATTTTGCCAACAAAACCGAACTGCTCGAAAAAGTACTCAGCTATTTTCATGAAAAGGAAAGAATTCCATGTATTGGCGAAGACACTGCCAACATGAACGCCATTGATATTCTTTTAGCCGTAAGCCGGTTTGTGAGCATACAGCTAAAGGATATGAATCCTATCAATGCATATGAGTTACAAAAGTATTATCCCACCATTTACCGCGAGTTTATTATCCGCAAACGCGATCATGTATTTGAGCAGGTTAAACAAAATTTTGAGCAGGGAATTGCCGAAGGTATTTACCGCATCGATTTAGATGTTGAGCTTGTTGCCAGGCTATATATCCAGAAACTGGTTGATGTTCACGATCCTGAATTTTTATCCTCGGTAAATTTTGGGTTCGAAAAAGTATTCCTGGTAATGTTCGATAACCATATCCGCGGTATCGCAAATGCTGATGGACTAGCCTATTATGAAAAACAAATCAAAACGTTAAATAACAATATCTGATCTATGAAATTACGAATCATCAACACTTTGTGTTCGGCCTTCCTGGTGATTGCATTGCAAATGTCTGCTTTTGCACAGGATAAACAGCCCGTAACCACTACTCTCACTCTGAAGCAGGCGCAGGAATATGCCATTAAAAATAATGCCATTTCCCGGAATTCAGCCATCGATATGGAAATAGCGAAAAAGAAAATCTGGGAGACTACAGCAATCGGATTGCCACAGATAAATGCGCAGGCAAATTACCAGCATTTGTTTAAAGTACCTGTACTAAGTCTTGGTGGAACTACTTTCCTGGCTACCAACTTACCTGCCGGAACACCTCTTACCTCGACGGATATTACGGATGAAAATGTTTATATGGGATTTAATCCGGCAGCACCTATTGCCCTGGGCGTTCCCAATAATACTACACTCGATATCACGGTATCGCAACTGATTTTCAGCGGAGAATATATTGTTGGGCTGCAAGCCACCAAAGTATTTTACCAAATGACGGATCAAAACCGGCAGAAAACGGAAATTGATCTCAAGGAATCGGTATCTAATACTTATGCAATGGCACTTTCGTTCGAACAAACCCGCGATATACTCTCCAAAACACTTGCCAATACAGAGAAGACGCTTTCGGATATGAAGCAAATACTTCAACAGGGACTTATCGAAAATACGGATGTGGATCAAATTGAGCTTATCACCCTGAATCTTAAAAACGGCTTGAGCTCGATGAACCGCCAAATAGACGCAACTTATGATTTGCTCAAATTTCAGCTTGGAATGCCATTTGTCGACAAGCTTGTTCTTGCTGATAACCTGGATGTTATTGCTTCTACAGTTGATCTCGAAGCCTTGATGGCAACCCCCTTTAACATCAACAACAACCTCGACTACCAAATAATAACTACCTCGGAAATCATAGGCAACCTGAACCTGAAAAGAGAAAAGAGTACTTACCTTCCAAACCTGGCAGCAGTTTACCGACACCAGGAAAAAGTTAATGCCCCAGCATTTGACTTTAACCCGAAAGACGTATTCGGGATTTCAATGAATATTCCGATTTTCTCCAGCTTCTCACGAAATGTGAAAGTTCAACAGCGCCAACTCGATCTTCAGAAAATCACAAATACGAAGGAAAACGTGGCAAATGGCTTGCAACTGCAATATGTAAATGCTAAAAATGAGCTTACCACAGCCTACGAAAAATACCTCAACGACAAGAAAAACATAGAACTCACCAAACGTATCTATGATAAAACGCTTCTAAAATTCAACGAAGGATTAGCAACAAGCAGGGATATTACTGAATTTTTAAATCAATACCTTACAGCTCAAAGTAACATGTACAATTCTATGCTTTCGCTGATTTCAGCCAAAAACAAACTCGACAAATTAAACAACAACCTGTAACCA
>JBBSDC010000287.1:0-2986 GCA_038249705.1 Bacteroidales bacterium
AAATTTGATGCATTTAAGTTGCCGCAGTTTTTCATTTTCAATGTAGCTGTCGGTGGTAACTGGCCTGGAGTACCTAATGCTTCAACTGTTTTTCCACAAACTATGACGGTTGATTATGTCAGGGTCTTTCAACCCAACTAATCATATACTAAAAAAATACCAATATTTAATCAATCACTTAATCCAAAGTGCTTATTATGAATAGAATAATTCTTTTTACTACTGTTTTTGCTCTTATGGCTTCATATGTTTCTAATGCGGCTGAAGATCCTTCGGGACCCAAAAATCTGGCAACCAAGAAGGTTGTTGTTTATACCACTGCCGAAGGTACTGATCTCAGGTTAACGCCAACTGAAACCCTTACGTTTACCGATTTTGGGCAGCCACTTGAAACTCAGCCCTGCATATTTGTCGATCCGGGGAAAACATTTCAAACTTTTGTCGGAATAGGTGGTGCAATCACAGATGCATCAGCCGAAACATTTGCAAAACTGCCTTTGAGTAAACAGCAGGAGATCATACAAAACTATTATGATTTAGATAAAGGTATAGGTTATACCCTTGCCCGAACCAACATACACAGCTGTGATTTCTCAAGCGGAAGTTATACCTATGTTGAGGATAAGGATGTTGCGCTTAAAACTTTTAGTGTAGCTCATGACAGGGAATTCCGTATTCCGATGATAAAACAGGCTATTGCTGCAGCAGGTGGAAAACTTACCATGTATGTAAGTCCCTGGAGTCCTCCGGCATGGATGAAAGACTCGAAAAATATGCTTAAAGGCGGTAAACTTCTTCCTGAATACGGTCAGTCCTGGGCCGAGTATTATGTAAAATTTATTAAAGCTTACGAAGCTGAAGGTATTCCAATATGGGGATTAAGCGTGCAGAATGAGCCAATGGCTACACAAACCTGGGAATCATGTATTTATACAGCAGAAGAAGAACGTGATTTTATTAAAAATCACCTCGGGCCAACACTTCACAAAGCTGGAATGGCAGATAAAAAACTTATCGCCTGGGACCATAACCGCGACCTGATGTATCAGCGCGCCAGCACTGTTCTCGACGATCCTGAGGCTGCAAAATACGTGTGGGGAATAGGATTTCACTGGTATGAGGACTGGACCGGCGGTGGTAAAATATTCGATAATGTGCGCCGTGTGCACGAAGCCTACCCGAATACCAACCTGATATTTACCGAAGGCTGTGCTGAGCGTTTCAACATGAAGAAAATTAACGAATGGGGATGGGGTGAAATGTACGGACGTTCGATGATCAACGATTTTAACAACGGAACCGTTGCCTGGACTGACTGGAATATATTGCTCGACGAAACAGGCGGCCCGAATCATGTGGGTAATTTCTGTTTTGCTCCTGTTCATGCCGATACTAAAACCGGCCAGATTTATTATATGAACTCATTTTATTACATCGGACATTTCTCTAAATTTATTCGCCCTGGTGCAAAACGAATCATCAGTGCATCAAGTCGTGGTCAGCTTTTAACCACTGCCTTTATAAATACCGATGGAAAAGTTGCCGTTGTTGTGATGAACCAGAGTAATGATAAAATTTCTTACCGTTTGTGGATGGCCGGACAAGCTGCAGAAGTTACCAGTCTGCCGCATTCCATTCAAACACTGGTAGTTGAATAAAATTTTAAGAATCCGAAAGGTATCAGATTTGAAAAGTATAGCCGGGAAAATATTTCCGGCTATATTATTTTATAGCCTTGGCGAAAAATGATTTCCCGGCTGTTTCTGCCATAATGAGATATACGCCCTTTGGTACAGTATTTCCTTCACTGTTGCATCCATCCCATTGCAAAGGTGAATCATTAAGTGCCATTTTCTTCTGTAAAATTAACTTGCCCTGAATATCCGTAATATTTATTTCTACGTTTGTACCAGCCATTCCCGAAACTGAAATTGAAAGGACTTGCACAAACGGATTTGGAAAAATAGTTAAGTTTTCAGTAAAAGGACTTTTCGTATGAATGGATGTAGTTCCGTTAAACTCATACGATCCCATATCAATTCTGCTGTTTACAATTCGCGGAGCGCCTGCCAGGTCCAATGCGGGAAGGTTAAGGAAATCGGCATCGGGAATGCCTGCATCAATACATACCGAAGTTGCCAGAAGTTGAAACGGAAAAAATCCACTGTTAATAAAATCAGGGCTTTCGTTCAGGTTGTTGAAATACTGTCCATGGTAACCCTGCTGTCCGCCGCTGCCTTCGAAACCCGCTGTATCGCCTTCAATAATAGAGTAAAAGAAATTTGGTGCCGAATTAACATCCCAGATGTAAACACTTACTCCCAACCCGCTGTTGCCCCATATTATTGAATTGTACATGGACGGTGATGCCGAATCGTTGCAATAAAATCCTCCTGCATATGCCGCCTCATTTCCTGAAACGGTAAAATTGGAAAAAACGGGAAACGACCTGATACAACAAATCCCGCCACCAAAAAACAAAGCGCTATTGTTTATCACCAGGTTGTTACTCATTGTGCGGGAAGGGGAGGAGCGGAGCACACCCATGGCGCCGCCCAGCCCGCTGAAATTATAGTGCATTATGTTATTATCAAATGTTGGATCGCTGTTATCAAATGATACTGCTCCACCCACGCCGGTTGATGCGTTTTTGTAAAATTCATTGTTAACTATAACCGGCGAACTGCTCATACTGCATATCCCTCCGCCGTACCCAAATACCTGGCCTGTATTACCCGAATAGTTCCCTCTGAAAACGCATTTTTCTATCCTTGCATTGCAAGCGTTCAGGTAAACTGCACCTCCGCTGTAAAAGGAATAGTTATTGAAAAACAGGCAATTAACTATTCTCAGTTTATCGAAACCATGAGCCAGTATTGCGCCTCCATAACTATTGGCTGAATCCTCAGTCGCTTTGCTGAATTCGAAACGACAAAAGGAAAACACCGATGAATCTTCACTGCTTGCAACCTGTAAAAACCGGATC
>JBBSDC010000288.1:0-2977 GCA_038249705.1 Bacteroidales bacterium
TGATCAGGAACGGTTTCTGGCCCATAGCGGGAATAAATATGCAGCCTGTTTCTCAGCAAAGTTTGTAGGCGATGTAACGCATAACGACGATTGGATGATTAGCCCGGAATTTGTTCTGGGTGATAATTATAAGCTGTCCATTTGGATAAAATCACTTTCTGATGAATATGGCACCGATCGCTTTGCAATACAATTGATTGAAGCAGGAACTGTTCATTGGATTACACCTGTGGATAGCTATATTGTTCCGCCAACTACCTGGAATAACTACACCTACGATCTATCCTCATTTGCCGGTAAAACAGTAACGCTTAAAATTGGTTGTTTGTCATCGGATGCTTTTTCCATGTTTATCGACGATATTAAAATAACAAATGAGGCAGGCAAATCAGTCTTTATGCAGGATTTTGAGAATGAACCTGTTTCAAAAGCCCCTAAACGCAGATAAAAAACAGTTTGTGTTTGATTGAAGCTTTGCCAGCGTATCACTGCCTGGCAAGGCTCTTTCTCTTTTTATACATTCCATGTAACAGAAACAGATATAAATGAAAAGTAAATATTGGCATATTTTATTCTTTTGGTTCATCTGTCTGTCAGCACCGAATGCTGCTTTTAGCCAGGAAACACTATTTGGCACCAATAATTATATCGAATACCAGATTGGTACTTTGCCAATAGTTATTTCAGTACCGCATGGCGGATATGCAAGTCCTAATTCTATTCCTGACCGTACGTGTAATAATCCTGTTTATGCCACTGATGCATTCACGATCGAATTAGCTGAAAAAATCAGCATTTCATTATTTGAACTTACCGGATGTTATCCTCATATAATTTACAATCACCTTAAAAGATCAAAATTAGATTGCAACAGAAACATCTCCGACGGGGCTTGTGGAAATTCTGAAGCAAAAATGGCATGGAACGAATTCCATAACTTTATTGATACAGCTCAACGTATTGCGAATAAAAAATTTAATGATAATACCATCTTCATTGATCTGCATGGACATGGTAATTCTATTCAACGGATAGAACTGGGTTATTTATTGTATGATGATGAATTGGAATTAGCTGATTCAATTCTAAATACCACTAAGTATATCAATTACAGCACAATAAAGAATCTTGTTTACAATAATGCTGCCAATTTATCCCATTCGCAGTTGCTGAGAGGCGATTTAGCATTGGGTACTTTGCTTGGCAATAAAGGATTCCCCAGTGTACCAAGCCTGCAAATACCTTTACCGGGCACCAAAACAAATTATTACAGCGGTGGATATAATATTGCTGAACATACATGTTATGCTTATGGAAATACAGTAAACGGAGTGCAAATGGAGTGCAATTATTCAGGTATCCGCGATAGTGAATCAAACCGTATAAAATTTGCCGATTCTCTTGCAGTAGTTTTAATGAATTTCATTAAGATTCATCGCAATGTTGATGTTTCAAACTGTAATTCATCAAACGGATATAGCGAATTAAAGGAAACTTCAGGGATTAGCGTGTTTCCAAATCCCGTTAAATCATCTGATCGTAATCTATATGTAGCAGGTCTTGGTCATCCGGAATTTGATTATTTACTGCTGACTATAGATGGAAGACTGATTGAATGTGGCCGGTCAGATAACAATAAGATAGTCCTTCAGAGGAGTTTACTTCCGGGTATTTATTTGCTTACGATAAAGGGTAAGGACAATCCGGTTGGATTTAAAATTGTAGTTGAATAAAACTTCCCTCTGAAATCCGCAATCGGGCCTGGTTCATTGAGCACATTGAAAATATTGAGCTTGCTGAAAAATAAAAATCGAAAATCTTGTGTTTTCCCGAAGGGAATCAACATCAATAGGTAAATGGATGTGGAACACGGTATTGACCGTAGGGCATTAATATTCATTGCATTGTGTTAATCGCCTGGCATGGAATCAGGTTTGTAGCTGTAATCCCGAACAACAAGCAAAAAAACTTCCCCGCTTTCGCAGGGAAGTCTTACCTCAACCAACCAATTACCAACCAAACCTCAATCAACCGGTAATCTTATCTTAACTATCTTTTCCTGTAACTTCTGCTTTCCTGGTCTTTTTATAAAGATCAGGGATGTTATTCAACATCAGGATGCGTTTGTTTTTAGTGAATTCCAGAAAGTCATCAGCAGCCGGATGCCCCGGTGCCGGCATAAAATGTTGCTTTTCATCAGCATTGCGCCAGAAAAGTACCCAGGAGATGGAACGCGTTAACGCCGAATGATCCAGGCAGGGGAGCAGTTCTTTTGTAAAATAATCCTTGCGCTCCAGGCGGTTACAACCTGTTTCGGTAAAAGCTGCAATTTTGTTATGATCAATCGCAATCTGAGCGATAATTTCCAGGTTGCTGATAAGCTTTTCAGGATGCCCTGTATTAAGCGAATTGTAATCATCGAGCCCTATGATATCCACCAGGTCGTCGCCCGGATAGCGTTCGAGGTACCCTGCAGCATCTTTAAATCCTACATCAGGCGAATAGGCAAACAGCAGGTTGTGCAGATGATGCGTATTCCGAAGATAATCAACGGTAAACCTGTAAAGTGATTTATATTCTTCAGCACTGCAATGCAACGCTCCCCACCAGAACCAGTTTCCTGAGTTTTCGTGCCAGGGTCGGAAAATTACCGGGGCAAGGCTGCCATCAGGCGCTTTCAACGATTTCATAAAATCAGCTACCTTATCAAGTTGTTTCTTAAAATCCGCATGATGGCTGCCTCCGGGAAGTATTTTGGCAACTACGATATTGGGGCTGTTTTTGTCCTCCACCCACGAGCTTCCACCTGTTACAGGGTTGTAAACATGCCAGCTGATGGTATTAATTCCCCCGTCAAGGTAAACCCGTATAATATTTTTCCTCATTTCATCAAAAGGAACCGAATCGAGGTTTAGCGGATTTCCTAACTCAAGCGCGCCAATATCCCAACCGAATACTGCCGGATGCGACCCGGTAA
>JBBSDC010000289.1:0-2957 GCA_038249705.1 Bacteroidales bacterium
GGATAACGGAATGAAATATGGGAAAAATGTCAGGATTTACGGAGAAGCTTCGGTGCCTGAATACGACCCTAAGTTCACCTGGACTTCCATTTATAACGGTTTTCTGAATAAGGAGAAATTCGTATTCAAAAATAAAACCACCATCAAACCTGTCGAAAAAATTCTTAGTGAAACTTTCCCTTCTTACGACGATCACCGGATTCCGGATGTAGTGAGGGCCGATGCCTTTATAAAGGAATTGGAATCGTATGAACAAATGGAAGGCGACCAATTGCCTGAGCTGATGATTATGGCACTTCCGAACGACCATACAGGCGGCACACGGCCAGGTCTTCCTACTCCGCGAGCCATGGTTGCCGACAATGACCTGGCGCTTGGTCGTATTGTGGAAGCAATGAGCAAAAGCCGTTTCTGGAAGAACACCGTGATTTTTGTTACCGAAGATGATTCACAGTCAGGCTGGGATCATGTTTCGGCTTACCGCACGGTTGGCATGGTGATAAGTCCATATTCCAAAACCGGCGAAGTAAATCATACCAATTACAACCAGACTTCGATGGTGCGCACCATTGAGCAAATCCTGGGTATTCCTCCAATGAACATAATGGATGCTACTGCTATGCCGATGTTTGATTGTTTTACCCATCAGGCAGATTTAACTCCATACGAAGTGCTGCCTAATCAGATTCCTCTTGATGAAATGAATCCGAAACTTTCAAGTCTGAAAGGTGCCGCTCTTCATTATTCACAAAAAAGCATGGATCCGCAGTTTGACGGAATTGATACCGGTGATGATGATCTTTTCAATCGAATATTATGGTTTGCCATGAAAGGCAGCGAAAAATATCCGAAGCGATTTAGTGGTAAAGATTCTGATTAGAAAATCAGATCATCATAAAGAACGATTGCATAAAATCTTACATTTAGAATACTTAAAAAGGCTGTCTCTGAGGGGCCGCCTTTTTAAATTCCGGCTGTTACTGCTTTGCCCGGAGACGGTTTATTCGCAGAATCAGGACTAAGAAAAACAAATTATTTCATAAAATGCTCATAAACATAAAATTCATATGTTATTATATATCATTATTATACAGCCGTAATATGTATTTACTCAATACGTTGAGATAAAATACTCAATACTATGTGAAATAATACTTAATATAATGAGTAAAATTAGTTTCAACATTGAGTAAAAATACATAATATACTGCGTAAATTTGCGTATTAAATTGAGTAAATATTAATTATATGATTAAACGTACACAATTACAGGTAATTATAAACAGGATAAAAGAACCGCGAAGGTTTATGCAGGTAATTGCAGGCCCAAGGCAGGTTGGTAAAACTACTATGGTGCTGCAGTTGCTTGAAGAACCTGGCGTTAAAGGGATGTATGTCGCTGCTGATGATATTTCGGGAGTTGGGATTGCATGGATTGAACTACAGTGGGAAACAGCACGGCAGCAGCAAAAAGTAGCGGGAGATACTTCTTTTGTCCTGATTATTGACGAGATCCAGAAAATACCCGACTGGAGCGAAACCGTGAAACGGCTGTGGGATGCCGATAGCCGTGACAATATTCCGCTGCATGTTATTTTGTTAGGATCATCGCGGTTACTGCTGCAAACAGGAATGACCGAATCGCTTGCCGGACGGTTCGAAACCATGTATATCAGCCACTGGTCGTTTGCCGAAATGCGCGAAGCTTTTGGCTGGAGCGCTGAGCAATTCGCATGGTATGGCGGATTTCCGGGAGCGGCATCTCTTATAGCCGATGAAAGACGATGGAAAAGCTATGTGAATAATTCACTGGCCGAAACCAGTATTTCGAAAGATATACTGATGATGTCGCGGGTGGATAAACCGGCATTGATGAAGCGTCTTTTCGATCTGGGATGTTCATATTCAGGCCAGGAACTATCGTTTAATAAAATTCTTGGTCAACTTCTGGATGCAGGAAATACAACTACCTTATCGCATTATCTGAATTTACTCGATTCAGCCGGATTGCTGGGTGGCCTTGAAAAATTTACGCGCGATAAAGCCCGGAAACGGTCATCGAGCCCGAAGTTCCAGGTACATAATACAGCTTTTATGAGTGCTCTGCACCCGCTGGATTTTGAAATGATAACGAAAGACCGGGAAAAATGGGGCCGCATAGTAGAATCTGCGGTTGGAGCCCACCTGATAAACAATGCCTATTCACAGGAATTTTCGTTGTTTTACTGGCGTGAAGGGAATTATGAAGTGGATTTTGTGCTGGAGCACAAGGGACGAGTAGTGGCACTGGAAGTGAAAAGCGGCATCAGCCTGCGCACGGCCGGAATGGTTCAGTTCAGGAAAAGCTATCCGGACTCAAAAATTATGCTTGTAGGAAGAGATGGAATTCCCTGGGAAGATTTTTTACTGATAAACCCGATGGAGTTGTTTTAAAAGGTGCTTTATTGAAGGGGTGACTCCAAGTCACCCCTTCAATAAAGGGATTAATTTTCGCAACCGCAATTGCAACCACATCCGCCATCCATAAGTTTTATCACACCTAATTCTCTTCCCACTTTAGTGAAAGCTGCTATACATTTGTCCAGCTGTTCACGCGTGTGAGCGGCTGAAATCTGCACACGGATACGGGCCTTGTCTTTGGGAACTACAGGATAGTAGAATCCAATTACATAAATTCCTTCATCGAGCAATCTGGCAGCTACTTCCTGGCTCAGTTTTGCATCATATAGCATAACGGCACAGATAGCGCTTTGTGTAGGTTTGATATCAAAACCAACTTCGAGCATTTTCTCAACGAAATAGGTGGTATTTTCGTGCAACTTATCCTGCAACTCGTTGGTTTCACTCATCATCTCAAACATACGAATGCCTGCAGCAGCAACAACCGGTGGTATTGAATTGCTGAAAAGATAAGGGCGTGAGCGCTGACGAAGCAGATCGATAATTTCTTTTTTACC
>JBBSDC010000290.1:0-2953 GCA_038249705.1 Bacteroidales bacterium
CGTTCCAATGCTTTGTCACAACCTGTAACAAGCAGTAACACCAAAGAGATATATAATAAATTCTTTTTCATATCGCAATTTTTTTATTTCTTATCTTTAAATTCATTAAAATTTGACTTCCACTCCAAATGTGTAAGTTGATAGCAACGGTGTACTATTTTGGATGGATTCAGGCGATTCAGGGTCCATGCCCATAGGCATTTTGCTAATTGTAAATAGGTTAGTTCCGCTGGCAAAGAAACGGACACTTGAAATTGCTTTGTTTTTCAACAATTGAGCCGGCAAAGTATAACCCAACTGAATATTCTTTAACCGCATATAGGCTGCACTGATCATCCAGAAACTAGATGACTGGGTGTTGTTCGACTGTTGATTGATAGACAAACGGGGATAGGCCGCATTCGGATTTGGATTGGCTTCGCTCCAACGGTCTAAATGCTGCACCAAAGCCGTCGATGCATTTTGGAATGGATAAGACAACCAACCTGAAATATAACCGTCACGTTTACCAACACCCTGAAAAAACAGGGCGAAGTCAAAACCTTTATAAGCAGTATAAACATCCAGCGAATAAGTATACCTTGGAATGGGATTACCAAGAACAACACGGTCATTACCACTCAATTTATTGTCGCCTGCATCCATAATGCCATCGCCATTAGTATCCACAGTTAACTGGTCAACATAACGAATGTCACCACCCTGCAATTTTCCATATTGAGCAACCGGATAAGCACGGGCTTCAGCAAACGAACTGAAAAGACCGTCGGCCTGCAATCCATACAGCGCATCAATTGGCGAACCTACCTGTTTCACATGTACTCCGCTTACCTGAGGTGCCAAACCACCCAAGTTGGTGATCTTATTTTGGACATCCGACAAAATACCGGTTACTTTATAGTAGAATTTACCGATGGTATTATTATGCGAAATGGATAAATCCCAGCCCTTATTTTCTACTGAACCAGCATTTTGTTTGGGTGAGTTGGCATAACCCATTACTCCCGGAATAGCGATATTCAACAAAATGTCACGGGTGTCTTTCTTATACCAGTCGAAGGTAGCATCTAATTTTCCTTTAAAGAAAGAAAGGTCAGCACCAAAGTCAATCATACGGGTCGATTCCCAGGTAATATCAGTCATGGCATAATTTACCGGAGCATATCCGGGATTTAATACTCCACCAAAAACATTGTATTGGTTGGTCGCAACTGTTAATGCAAATGGATAATTAGAACCTAACCCGGCCTGATTACCCAATTCACCCCAGGAAGCACGCAATTTACCATTGTTCAACCAGTTAAATTTCTGCATGAAATTTTCAGACGAGAAACGCCAAGCACCCGAGAAGGATGGGAACACCCCCCATTTGTACCCATTGGCAAAACGGGAAGATCCATCGTAGCGAACGTTGGCTTCCAATAAATATTTACCAGCGTAACTATAGTTCAAACGGCCAAAGTACGACATCAATGCCCATTCGTTCGAATAACCGCTGTTGGTCATTCCGGTTGGGTCGTAGGCGTTGATTTCTTCAAACTGCTGGAAATTATTTACTTGCCTATATGCAGATAACGTATTGTAATTGTTGGTCAAATATTGAAAACCACCAAGCGCAGTAATGTCATGTTTGCCTAACGATTTGGCATAATTAATCAGGATGTTGATGTCATCTTCTTTGGTTTTGTCTCTTTGCTCAGTCATATTTGCAAAGTTTTGCATGCCAATTGGCCCTAAAGTTGGTAGCCCTGTCTTATAATCGTATATAAATGTTGTTTTATTCACATTTTTGTAACCGGCTGTTGAAATCTTTGGGGTATAGGATAAATCGATCTGCATTCCTTTGAAAGGTGTAATCTTAGCATAGATCTTGGCTAAGGTTTCCTGATAATCTTCGTATCTCATATCCAATCCATCATAGATTGCTTGCATTGTATGAAGCGTTCCTGCATAACTTGTTCCCCAAATTCCGTTCGAATAGCGCGTTTGATAAATTGCAGGTTGTCTCATCATACCTTCAATTTCAGTTCCTGGAGCAGCATCTTTAATTTTTGTATTCCGAATAGATAGATCGAATCCAACCTCCACAAATTTATTCATTGTATAACTATTGTTTGAACGAACGCCATAACGCGAATATTCAGAATTTGGGATGTGTGCATTTTGCCGGGAGTAGTTAATCGAAGTGTTTGACCTGAACTTTTCATTACCCACAGAAAAACCAAGGTAGTGTTGTGTTTGGTCTGCCCGTTTTTTCCAGGCTTCACCCATCATATCAGAGTTGGGATAAGCATCGCGATCTGTCGAATTTTTCCAGGTATTAATTTTCTCATTTCCATAAATAGATCCTCCGGGAACTCCAAGATCGTTGCGCAAGTCGTTACCATTGGCTTCATCATACATGGCCATATAGTCCCATGCATCGGCATTTTTAGGAATCGCTAATGGTGAAGTAAAACCTACAGATCCTTTATAAGTTACACTCACCTTGTCTGTTTTTCCACGTTTTGTGGTGATCAAAATTACACCGTTGGCAGCACGCGAACCATAAATAGAAGCAGAAGCAGCATCCTTTAAAATAGACATATTTTCGATATCGTTTGGATCGACAGCGTCAATTGAAGACGAAACACCATCAACCAAAACGAGTGGATTGTTGTCGTTAAGCGTTCCAATTCCACGAATACGGATGGATGTGTTCTCTTTGCCTGGCTTACCATTGTTCGAAGTAACGGTAACACCGGCAGCCATTCCCTGCAATGCCTGAGAAGTCTGAATGGTACTTCTCTTTGCCAGTGCATCACCTTTGACTGATTCGATAGAACCAGTCAGGTTGACTTTCTTCTGTGTTCCATAACCTACAGCTACAACTTCCTCCAGTCCGATTGAACTTAGCTGTAATTTTATGCTGACTGCACTTTTGCCAACAACATTAACATCCTGAGGTTCAAAC
>JBBSDC010000291.1:0-2949 GCA_038249705.1 Bacteroidales bacterium
CTTCAGCTAAGGCTACGGAAAGCATACGAAAATGCAGCCAATTCGGCTTTTACGTTCAAAGATTTTCAGCAACAAGGAGCCGTTCCCACAAAAAATAACAACTCTATATCAGCAGCATCCACCGATAACTTTTTTAAAGCAAATATTCCTGCCGGCTGGAAAGTAGATTATGACAAACCTGGTAATTGGATCGCAAGTTTAAACAAGAAAATTAGTGCCAAAACAGCACAATGCTCCGAAAGTTTTCTCAACATAAAAGTAACAGCAAATTCATCTTCAGGAGCTATGGTGCCGGGAGATATCGACAAAAAACTCAGAAGCTGGATGTCGGAGAGTGGATTGTATCCGGTGGAAGCATCTATTGAGCAGATATCTTTAAATGGGTTTAAAGGAAAGCTGCTAACCTCAACCTTAAAATACAATGATGGCTTTGGAAGTCCCATGGCGGGATATAAATATGGAAAAGCACATATCCATGGTTATGCAATTCTAGTAAGTGATGATGGTTCGAGGATATTAAAAATCAATTATACTGTTATAGCCGGTAGTTGCTGGGACAATAAATCCGCTCAAATTTCTAAAACAGAGGCCATGTCGGGGAAAAGCGAAGCGGAAAAGGTTGTTCGTAGCCTTACCATTTCAGGAACAAATGCCATTGCATCGGAAAGCTCTGCCGGAATAAGTCCCCCGAAAAATTTGGCTTTGCCTGCAAAAAACACCATCTATACCGACCCCAGGAATTTGGTAGATAATAAACTCCGCGAAGAGTTATTACGCGAACTAACTTGTGAGCCCGCTACAAGCCAGGAAATCAAATTCTGGACGGAAAGGGAGAAAGGGATGAAGAAAAATCCCGCTCAACCTCACCCCAAAAATGAATCCACAACTGCTAACACATCTTCGGCTGATATGCTGATAGGCGATTGGGATCTTGTTGCAAATGGATTTTCCGGGATACTTGAGATACGCGCAAATGGTTCGGCATTAAAAGGAAGAGTATATTACAAGGTTTATAATAAATGGGAGCCATTGGAAGATTTGCGATTTGATCCTTCGACCAGTCAATTTACATTTTACAGACCGAATGCCAAGCAAAAACATGAAGGTGTACTCAATGGAACTACCCTCAAAGGTACTTTTAATGGTAATTCTAAATGGAGCGCTATTAAAACTTCTGCGGCTTTGCGGTAATAGGTATTAATACGGCACTAATATTCTGACAGATAGTTGGTGCCTCCCTGAATATTCTTAAAAAAGAGAATGACAAACTTTATAATCATTAAATGGGAAATAGCAACAATGGTCTTTTAGGATTTTCTCAAAAAATCAATGACCCTGCTTTTATTAAATATGTAAAAAACACAAACCGATGGTCAGGGTATTTTTCATTGGGGCTGGCATTTTTTGCGGTGTTGGGATTTTATATTTATGGCCAAACAAGCACAGAAATGGAAAATCCCGAAGCTCTTTATATTGGGTTGGGCATCGGAAGCATGTTTATCATTATTGCTTTATTCCAAATTGTTGGCAGAAATAGAAGTACCACATGGGACGGAACTGTCGTAGATAAAAAAATAAAAAAGAAGCGCAGAAATGATAAATACGATGATTCCTGGAAAGACTATCTTGAATACCAGGTTATACTAAAAGCTGATAATGGCAAAAATCATGATATCACTGCCGAAGATGACGACACCGTATACAATTACTATAAAATTGGCGACAGGATCAGGCATCACAAAGGTTTAAATTCCTATGAAAAGCAGGATAAAACGGGAGATACAATTATCTTTTGTAATGCCTGTGCAAGCCTGAATGATATTAACGACGATTTTTGCTTTCGGTGCAAATGTCCTCTTCTAAAATGAAAAAATGGCAGTTTGAATACAAAATACAAAGGTATGGGCTAATCTTTACACGAAATCATGACGCTGATTAATAAGGATTTACATAAAATTACATGGGCAATTCGTGTTCCCATACTTCGCAACCGGGTTATATTAAAACAACTTGGATTTGCAATCGGGATTCCATTTGGTTTGCTTATAATTTTCCTGCTGATTATTAAAGCCTTCTACGGTGTTGGGCTTATTGTGCTTTTATTTCTGCTCACCTACCTGTTCATCACAGTAGTCTGGGGAGGGAAATATGATGTCGGCTTTGAATTGGACCAAACCGGAGTAAGATGCTTCACACTGGCAAATCAGGCAAAAAGAAACAAAATTCTTAATGCATTAACAGTGGTTGCAGGGCTGCTCTCAGGAAAGCCTGCTGTTGCCGGTGCGGGGATGCTTGCTCAGTCGCAACAGGATGTTCAGATAAAATGGAAGAGGATCAAAAGAGTAAAATATATACCACTCAGGCAAGTTATAATGATAAACGCTGGTTTTGCAGAAAATATCGCATTGTTTTGTAAAAATGATAATTACGATGAGGTGGAAATGTTTGTCAGATCACATCTAGGGGATAAAGAATCTCAAGGTAAATAAATACTAAATCCTGAAACAATTTAATCTATAAATTGCAATGCACAGCACACATAAACCAAATGGAACTGTTTATAAGAAAAGATCGGGATCCAATAAAAAGATCGTGGTGCGCTTCTTTATCACATTTATTGGAATTGCTTTTATCACCTGGGGACTTGCTACTATAGCATTAGGTTTTACAGGAGAAAAGGGAATTGCAGTAATTACCAGTATCAGCCGCGAAATGGGTGAGCGCAACGAAATAATAAGAGGCAGATACACTTATAACATCAGCTACACTTTTAATCTGCCCAATGGCAGGAGTGTGAACGGACTTTCGAAGCGGATAGGCGATGCCACCTTCCTTAAAGCAGATGGAAAGTCAAAAGCTTCGGTGCGATACTTTTCATTCTTTCCCTACATCAACGCATTGGAACAGGATACCGGACCTGGCCTTGGGCAATTCATTCTTGTCGCGGCA
>JBBSDC010000292.1:0-2941 GCA_038249705.1 Bacteroidales bacterium
AGGGACATCGTCCCTAGCTGAGACATCAGAACTAGGGACATCGTCCCTAGCTGAGACATCAGAACTAGGGACATCGTCCCTAGCTTGAGACATCCACAGCAGGGGCAGCGACTATATCACACGATCAAGAATATGGCAGAACTGATATACCAACAAAAAATTAATCACCTTATAATAATCATTCATCATGCAAATCACACAAACATCCATACAATTCCCCGATATTCAGTTGCAAACACGCGATGCGCATAAATTGCGCGGTTATTTTGGCAACCTGTTTAAAGAACATTCGCCCTTATTGCACAACCACTACGAAGATGGAACATCGCGTTATGCCTATCCATTGGTTCAGTACAAGGTTATCGATAAAATTCCGGTATTGATTGGTTTTCAGGAAGGAGCCGAACTGTTGGTTTCGTTGTTTCTGAAAATACGTGAAATTGAAATCGAAGGACAAAAATACCCGGTACTGGCAAAAAATATTCAGCAAAAACAATGTGAGTTGTCTGTGAATATGCTGTTGTACAATTATTCATTTAAAACCTTGTGGATGGCTTTGAATCAGGAAAACTTCAAAAAATACCAGCAAATGGGCGAAGAAGGACGAACCTCTTTTCTAAACCGACAACTTCAGAACAATATTTTAAGCTTTTACAAAGGCCTTGCGTTTCACACCGACGAACGGATAATGGCTATCTGTAGTGTGGAAGAAAGGGAAACTTTGTTTAAAAACCAGTCGATGCTGGCCTTTTCGGGTAAGTTTACCAGCAACGCGTACCTTCCCGAGTGGGCAGGAATTGGCAAAGCCGTAAGCCGGGGCTTTGGAACAGTTAGTCTAATAAAATAAAAATTGGAAGATGCAATTAGTCATCAACACCTATGGCACTTATCTACACGTAAAAGATGATGTTTTTGAAGTAACCCTTACCAAAGAAGGCGAAAAGGAAAAACATCATTTTGCCAGTCAAAAAGTTACATCGATACTCATGAGCAAGGGTTCGGCAATCAGTACCGATGCGGTGATTCTGGCTATGAAAAACAACATCGATATCATTGTCTTTGAACGTGATGGCATGCCTGTGGGCCGTTTCTGGCACAGCAAACCCGGGAGTACATCAAGGATACGCAAGCAGCAACTTGAAGCCAGTATGAACGAAACGGGCGTTTATTGGATCAAAATCTGGCTAACCAGTAAATTAGACAACCAGATCGAATTGCTGAAACGACTGAAAAACCATCGCCCGGCGAATGCTGATCTTATTCAGGAGAAGATTGACAGGATTATGGTATTAAAGGCAAAGATGAAAGAACTTAAAGGTGATAAAGTTGATTTGATGGATGATACCTTAAGGGGACTTGAAGGCACAGCCGGCCGGATCTATTTTCAACTACTTAGTTCCTTACTGGCAGAAAGGTATCAGTTTTCAGGTCGCAGTTTCCGACCGGCGCAAGACCCCTATAATGCATTTTTAAACTATGCATATGGTGTTTTATATAGCCGGGTCGAAAAAGTACTGGTTATTGCCGGGCTCGATCCGTATGTTGGCTTTATGCACCGCGACGATTACAACATGAAAAGTATGGTCTTCGATTTTATCGAACCCTATCGCACTTATGCTGATGAAGTGGTGTTCAAATTGTTTTCGGCCAAGAAAGTGAACGATAGTTGTACCGATGCAATAACAAACGGGGTAAGCCTGAATACCGAAGGAAAAAATCTGCTGCTACAGTCGCTGATGCTGTTCCTCGATGAAGACAAAATCCGCTACAATGGCCGGAATCAAACCCGGATGAATGCTATGCAGATGGATGCGCACCAATTTGCTAACCAATTAATTAAAAAATAATGATTTGCTGGTTATTGTACGATATTAAGAAAAACAAACCCCGAAGCAAAGTTGCTAAAATATGCAAACAATCAGGACTATACCGGGTACAAAAATCGGTTTTTCTTGGCAGCCTGGAAGATAATGAAAAGGATACGCTTCAATTGGAGGTGAATGAGCTGATTGATGAAGAAACCGACTCAGTATACATTTTCCCGATGAGTAAAAATGAGCTTAAACAAACCGTTTTGTTAGGGCAGGCTTTCGATAAGAAACTGATCACTGATGAAGTAAAAGCCTTATTTTTCTGATGTCTGTAACTCCCTCACATATAATCGAATACCTGTATTGTCCAAGGTTTACGTATTACGAGTACGTGCTGTGCATTCCTCAATATGAAGAACGTCACTATAAAGTCGAAAAAGGAAGACAGGTACACGATCAAAAGCTGGAACGTAACAAAGAATATCTGAGAAAACGAATTGGCGTGATCGAAAAATACACCGACCAATATCTGACAAATGAACTGTTGAGAGGAAAAATTGATGAAGTTTTGCTACTTTTAGATGGCACAATGGGGCCACTTGACTTTAAATTTGCTAAATTTGAAGATCGTATCTATGACACATATAAGACCCAGCTCGAATGTTATGCTGTGTTGATTGAGGAGAACTTTCATAAAGAAGTCAATAAAGGTTTTCTGGTCTATACACGTTCCGCAAATAAGCTGGTTGAAGTTGCGATAAGTGAAGAAGCAAAAATGGATATTCGACGTATTTGTTTGGAGGTAAATGAAGTAATACTTAAAAACTATTTTCCAAAAGCGACCAAATATAAGCAACGATGTGTGGGATGCACCTACCGAAATATCTGTACCAAATAATTATTCACGGGTGGTAATTTATTTTGCGAGGACAAAAAACATAAATTAAAAAACTGATTAGCAAGAAAATAAACTTTCGGAAATGATTAAAAAGAAACAAAAATACAGGTTCTTTGACATGCTGAAAATAGGAAAATCCCATATACAAAATGACGCGTATAGATTTGTAAATCAGGTTAATAAATGCAAATGCGCCTTCCAGAACCATATCCACTAAAACAAGGATTGAAAC
>JBBSDC010000293.1:0-2927 GCA_038249705.1 Bacteroidales bacterium
CAACCACCTGTTGGTTTGCCTGTTTTAGGGTCGCGGGCTTCGAGGGTGTACCAGAAAACCTGTCCCAGCGCTGTGGCATCGGGTCCCAGCGAAGGTTGAACACCTTGCGGTAGAGTGCCTGATGGCAACGAGTTGAGTTTTTCGAGAATCCGCGAACGGCTCCAGTAGAACTCGACATCATCGTCAAAAATCAGGTAAATGAACGACATTCCAAACATGGAAGTACTCCGGATGGTTTTCACTCCCGGAATTCCCAGCAACGAACTGCTAAGCGGGTAAGTAATCTGGTCTTCAATGTCTTTTGGCGAACGGCCCATCCATTCGGTGGCAACAATCTGCTGGTTGTCACCAATATCCGGAATGGCATCCACTGGAATCGGATCACGCGGGAGCATTCCTGTATGCCAGTTAAAGGGAGCATACACTGTTCCCAACAGGATGAAAACGACCAATAATAACATCGAGATCATCCGGTGTTCCAGAAAATATTTTAGAATTTTATTAAGCATGGGGATAATTTGAAAATGTGACAATTCGACAATTTGGTAATTCGACGATTGGACAATTCAACTACGTGACGATTCGATCCGTCAACCGACAGACGACTATCCGACAATGAGTTAATGTGAAGATGCGAAGAAGAATTAAGCGTAAACCTTATTATAAAGTAACTCGTCAAGTAATTCATCCTCCGATTAACCAATTGTCGAATTGATAAATCGCCCAATCGTCGAATTGATAAATTACCTATACTTGCAGCAACCCGGAAGTGTGTTGTAGATTTTATCGTCTGCTTTTACCCTGGCATTGTCGTGGCCGACAGATGCAATTTTTTTCGCGATCAGGTCCATGTTTGTTTTGGCCGGATCGTAAGTCACCGAAAGGACTTTACTTTTTGTGTTCCATTCTGCTTTGGAAACACCGTCAAGCTTTGCTGCTTTTTCGATACGGGCTTTGCACATATCGCAATTACCTGAAACCTTGAGTGTTTCAGTTTTGATAACAGTTGTATTGGAAGGATTCTGCGTTTGGGCATGGGAGTTTAGGCCCAATACGATTGCCAGCAAGGCAATTATAATGATTTTTACAGTTTTCATTTTCTTGATATTTGATGTTAATGTTTTAAAGAATAGAAACAATACTTCAGCAAAAAAAGTTGCATAACTATTCTGCTAAAGAGACAGGGGAAACAAAAACATCAAATACGGAACACACAAATGCCGGGTAAACTGACAGCGCTTACCATAAAATTGCCTGGCGGCCTGACATTTGTATTAATGAAATTTAAGACTGATAATGAGTGAATCCCGCCACTTGCAGGGATATCAAAAACCTGTAAAACAGGTTGTGAAAACGCTTTAAATTCGAAAGCCGAAGAGGCATAATTGTTATCGACTACAAAAACCGAAACTTTGTCTTTACAGCAATTGGTGCCAAGATGCTTACCCGTCGAAGGACATCTATCGACAGGGCCTTCCATACCACACGAAGCCAGCTCACCCGAAAACGATACTTTGGTTGCTGCAATTTTACCGCTACAATAATGCGTGGCAACAGTAAAATGCATCACCGAAAGAAGGATGAGCAATGAAACCGATATGGATAAAAACTTCTTCATACAAAAGTTAAAACGAATACCCATTAAAAAAGTTTTCAAATATACAATTAAAAAATGAAAAGCATAACCAAATATGGACTGGACGAAGCGGTCGCCAACTGTTTCATCAAACTCTGGACAAATGAAGCGACCTGACACATTTTACTTTACCAGGTAAAGTAATAAAAACTGATAACCAGAAGAAATTACTTCAACAGGTAAAAAATTTAGATTAATTTAACGGTCATGAATTTCGATTACTGGTTCAAGATGCATATTGCAGACCGGGCAGTTGCCAGGTGCATTATAAGTTTTATCCCCTTCACATTTCATTGGACATTGATAGACTGATTTTGGCCTTGGATTGCCTTCTGGTTGCTGTTCGTGTCCGCTTCCGCTAAAATATAACGGCATTTCATGCAACTCATTTCCCTGTCCTGAATTTCCGAATACTGCATTAAAGTTAATCATGATAATTATTTTTTAAATATTGCCAATATCTCAAAATTACGAAAGTTGAAACATCAGGGTGTTACACATTTTAAGGAAAAGTTTTCATCATTCCACACTTTTGGAGGATTATATCAAGGACTCCCTGAATCATGATATCTCAATAACCCCTGTTGTACATGAATACCTAGGGAAAAGTTCATTCTCCAAAAATCTTCAACGATAAATCGGAATTGCATGGCCATACGGTCAGATGTACTCTCTCGCTTATCCCGAAAGTGCCAATTTCCGGCTAATTCAGACGAAACTTTGTGTTATCCTGAACATTTTGCCTACTAAAACAGTTTTGATTGTAGAACATGCCTTTTTTGTGGCTGTTCAGGCTCCCGGGTTAATGCCGTTTATACTTGAGAGATCAAGGAATTAAATAACTATCATTAATGTAAAAGTTACAAAGCTGGATTTCATAAATTAATTACAAATCAGATTGTTATATGAATACCAGCGTATGTCACTTTACAGATAAAATTAATTAAGAACTTCAAAAAAGGATGCCTATGGTGAAATAATGCCATAAAAAGCGATGAAGATGTTCGTACCATCCCCACCGCAAATTACGATTCAAAAAAACTCATGAAATGTTAATTAAAATCAGTCAAATTTATGAAAATGCATCAAAATATCCAGAGCGGTGAAAATCCGTGGACAAAATTTTTTAGAATTATGAAATTAACTCTAATTCTTTTGTTTGGAAGCCTGGTAGCTGTGAAAGCCTCAACGTACTCACAGAATACCTGGCTCAGTTTATCTGCTGACCGGGATGTAATAGTGAAGCAGAAAGGCTCAGCCGATCCCGTAACAGTTCTCCAGCAACAGCGCA
>JBBSDC010000294.1:0-2846 GCA_038249705.1 Bacteroidales bacterium
CCTGACCTTAAACGTTGGGAGGAATTTCTGCACAAACTCAAAAACCCGCTGGGTGAAGTAAATATTGGGTTGGTAGGTAAATATGTTGAATTAAGAGATGCCTATAAATCTATAACGGAATCATTTATTCATGCCGGTGCTGAAAATCAGTATAAGGTAAACCTGAAAATGATTCACTCCGAATCCATCAACGATAGTACAGCCAAGCATTTGCTCAACGACCTTGATGGAATACTGGTAGCGCCTGGTTTCGGTGAACGTGGTATTGAAGGTAAAATTATTGCTATTAAATATGCCCGCGAAAAGAAAGTTCCCTTCCTGGGAATTTGTCTTGGAATGCAATGCGCTGTTATAGAGTTTGGTCGCAATGTGCTTGAGTACAAAGATGCACATTCAACCGAAATGAACCCTGCTACTCCATTCCCTGTGATCGATATTATGGAAGAACAGAAGAAAGTGGATAAAAAAGGCGGTACCATGCGTTTGGGTTCATATCCCTGCAAGTTGAAACCTGAAACCAAGATTTGGAATGTTTATCAAACATCAGATATTATTGAACGCCATCGTCACCGCTTCGAGTTTAATAATGCCTATTTGGACGAATATCAAAAGGCCGGTATGATGGCAGTGGGTATAAATTCGCAGAATGACCTGGTTGAAATCATTGAATTGAAGGATCATCCCTGGTTTATAGGTGTACAGTTTCATCCTGAGTACAAAAGTACTGTAGCTGAGCCACACCCGCTTTTTGTCCATTTTGTAAAGGCTGCCATAAAATACAAGAAAGTACAAACCAAATAGTTGGATTCCTGCAAATTCAGGCAACAATTTATTTATCTCATGTTATGATTCGTTTAACATCATACTATTGAGCATTTGAACTAAGCCAACATTTTGTATCTTTGCCCTCCTGAAAATACTTTCTCAGGATAAAATATTGATAATCAGTTGTTTTTCTGAGTTAACAACCTAAAAGTGTAATTTAAGTACATACATATTAATAGATGAGTAAGAATAACATAATTGGTCTGGTCATTATTGTCGGTTTGCTGATTGGCTATAGCCTATGGATGACTCCATCAAAAGAAGAAATGGCTGCTGCCAGGCACAAGGCAGATTCGATAACACAAGTTCAACGTAGTGATTCGTTGCAAAATGCAATGAATGAAATGCTTAGGAAAGCTATCAATGATTCAGTGGCCAAAGCAAATCCTGATGCAGTAACAAGTGTTGGGGTCGATAGTCTAGCTACCGGATTTGCGCCTTTACCCGTAAAAGAAGCAAAATTTTATACGCTCGAAAGTGATCTGCTGAGGTTGAAAATTTCGGCTAAGGGCGGTAATATCTGGTCTGTTCAATTAAAGGACTATCAAACTTTCGATACCTTACCTCTTATTCTGTTTAAAGGCGATTCTTCCATATTTGGGTTCGAATTTAATACTGAGGATCTCCGTACAATGAATACCGGCGACCTCGTTTTCGTTCCGGCTACACCAACCAAAAGTGATACAATACTTGTTGCAGGTAAGGATTCGGTTCAGTTTGCTTTAAGAGTTTATCCTGGAAATGCCGATCCTGCTACGGCCACCAGTTATATCGAGTATGTTTATACCCTCAGGGGCGACAATTACATGCTTGGGTATAAAGTTAATTTTGTAGGTATGCGGGGATATATTGCTCAAAATACCCGTGATTTATCACTTCTTTGGTCCACCACACTTTTGCAACAGGAGAAAGGCCTGAAAACGGAACAAACACAATCAACAATTCATTATATGGATGTTGCTGGTGAAGTGGATTACCTGAGCGAAACAAAGGATGCAAAAGAGCGGATTCCAACTGCCGTAAAATGGGTTTCATTTAAGCAGCAGTTCTTTTCGGCAACACTTATTGCGAAGGACAAATTCGAAAGTACTGATATCGAAACTGTTGGTCATCCGGAAGATAACACTGACCGTTTGGTAAAAACAATGAAGGCGGCATTTATACTTCCTTACAGCATTGAAAATGATCAAACTTACGACCTCCAATGGTATTTTGGCCCGAACAAATATAAAGTAATGAGGCAATACGGAATGAACCTCGAAAGGCAAATTCCGCTTGGCTGGAGTTTCTTCCTCATGCAATGGATTAACCGGTTTGCTGTAATTCCGGTTTTCAACTGGCTCGAATCTGTCAATCTAAATTATGGTATCATCATACTGATACTCACTATTTTATTAAAAATAGTTCTGTTCCCTATTGCATGGAAAACGTATATTTCCTCTGCTAAAATGAGAATATTAAAGCCTGAAATTGAAGAGATTGGTTTAAAATTCCCTAAAAAGGAAGATGCCATGAAAAAACAGCAGGCTACAATGACATTGTATAAAAAGGCTGGTGTAAATCCAATGGCCGGTTGTGTTCCGATGCTTTTGCAGTTTCCTATTCTTATCGCTCTATTCAGGTTTTTCCCGTCGGCATTCGAATTAAGGCAGCAATCCTTCCTTTGGGCTACAGACTTATCGAGCTACGACTCCATTTATTCCTGGACCACACATATTCCTTTACTCAGCACATACTATGGTAACCACATCAGCTTGTTTACACTGCTAATGACTATTTCGACCATTATGTACACCAAAATGAATAATGATATGATGGGTTCCACACAGCAGATGCCTGGTATGAAAACCATGATGTACCTGATGCCGATTATGTTCCTGGGATTCTTTAATAGTTTTAGCTCCGGTTTGAGTTATTATTATATGCTTGCTAACTTGTTTACATTTGCCCAGATGTTTATTATCAGAAGGTTTGTAAATGAAGATAAACTTCATGCCCGCATTCAGGAAAATAAATCGAAA
>JBBSDC010000295.1:0-2845 GCA_038249705.1 Bacteroidales bacterium
CCGGCAATCATGCGCAGCAGCGTTGATTTCCCGCATCCCGACGGCCCCACCAAAACCACAAATTCACCTTCATTTATGGATACATCTATTCCCTTGATCGCGACCTGCTTATTCGGGTACACTTTTTTTATGTTTCTGATTTCAATGGTAGCCATTATGAGTCGGTTATTGTTGTGAATGATGATTTCGTTTTAGCTTCAATCCAATCTATTCTTTACCGCCTGTTGCAGCAATTCCCTGTA
This sequence comes from Bacteroidales bacterium, assembly GCA_038249705.1. Lineage (GTDB taxonomy): Bacteria > Bacteroidota > Bacteroidia > Bacteroidales > UBA4417 > UBA4417. Next base: position 243 of record JBBSDC010000295.1, read on the forward strand.
CAAAATAGCGCTGGAAGATGATGAAAATGAGTAAGGTAGGAATGGAAACCAGGATGGTTCCGGCCATAATTGCCGGCCAGTCGGTGAGCAATTCGTTGCGTAAAGTCGCCATCCCGACAGGCAATGTAAACATCTCGGTAGTGTTGGTGGCAATCAAAGGCCACATAAACTCGTTCCAGGTACCCTGAAATGTATAAATGGCAACTGCAGCAAGTGCTGGCTTGGCATTGGGAATAAATACCTTCCAGAACATCTGGAAATAGTTGCAGCCATCAATCAGGGCGGCTTGTTCAAGGTCTTTGGGCATGGTTTCGAAAAACTGCTTCATCAGGAATATATTCACAATGCTTACCAGGCCAGGCAAAATAAGACCCGGATAGGAGTTGATCATTCTGAGCTCGTTGATAAGCATAAATTTTGGAATGATCAGGATAATGCCGGGTATCATAAGGCTGGCCATCATTGCCCCGAAGATCAGGTTTTTGCCCCGGAATTCCAGTTTGGCAAAAGTAAATCCTGCCAATGCCGAAAAAAATACATTGGCAACAGTCTGGCAAAGCGTAATTACAACACTGTTAAACAACCAGGTTGAAAAAGGCAAATCTTTCCAGATATAGATGTAATTGCGGAGTGTCCACCCTGAACTTACTATTTTTCCGGGCTGGTTGATCAGGTTTTTATCATCTGAAAAAGAAACTATTACCGAGAAGATGAAAGGCCCGAGGTAAACCATGGCCATAATGCAGAGTATGGCTAACAATATGACTTTCTGTATTTTTATTTTTTTCATTCCTTACCTTTCTTTAAACAATTTGGAAGCAGATACCAGATCCTGTATTCTCGGAGTTCTCCTTGCTTTAATATGGATTTGGCGGAAAGTATTTCTTCTGAACTACGGTAACTATCATGATAATTCCTGCAAGTACAATGGCTGTTGCGGCACCATATCCCAGCCTGAAGTATTTAAAACCATTCTGGTAAACATAATAGGACAAAGTGGTGGATGCGTTATTAGGGCCTCCTTCGCTCATTACAAACACCTGGTCGAACACCTGGAAACAACCGATAAGGCTCATTACCACCACAAAATAAGTAACCGGCCGAACCATAGGCACAGTGATATGCCAGAACTGCTGCCTCCGTGTGGCTCCTTCAAGTTTTGCTGCTTCGTACAGTGAATCGGGAATATTCTGTAATCCCGCCAGGAATGATACCATAAAATACCCGGAAGTAGTCCAGATATTCAGCATCATGATGGAAATAAGGACCGTTTTTGGATTGGTAAGCCAGTTGTTAGGCGCAATACCCAGGTTTCCGAGCAGGGAATTAAGCAGGCCCTGTTTCGAATAAATGGCCACAAAAATAATGGAAGTAACTACCGACGAAGTAACCGCCGGAATATAAAAAGCGGTACGAAAAAAGGCTCGTCCGCGGAGTTTCTGATTCATTACAAATGCCAGGAACAATGCCAGCATGGTTTGTATAGGCACTACGCCAACAGTATATAGCACTGTATTGATCAAGGCTTTGTAGAAGATTTTATCGCCAAAAATTTCGATGTAATTGTTGATCCCCACAAAATTTTGCTGCGATGCCATCAATTCCCAGTCAAAAAAACTGATGATCACCGAAAATAAAATCGGGATAAACAAAAATATGGTGAGCAGCATCAGCGGGAAAAACAGGAATGTATATGCCCAGAATTGCTGCTCTTTTCGTGTACTGCTCGTTTTTTTCATGTGAATTTCTTATTGTTGACCTCCGCTGTTTCACAGTTCAGGAAACCGGGAAACAGGTGTGCTGACTTAATTTTTGATTTTCAATGGTTTGATGTCGGTTTCCATCTGCTTCAGGGTTTGACGGATATCGGCCTGCTCATAAAAAACCGACTGCAGGGCCGACTGTGTGATCGAATACCAGCGTTCGTTATAATCGACCTGGAAAACTTTCGCAAATTCCACGCTTCCCATAAAGTATTTATAAAGCGGATGGTTGATATAACCGAGCTCTTCGGCAACGCTTTTCCGGGTAGGCATTGCAATACCGGTGCCTGTCCATACCTTCATTCCTTCCTTCCCGGTTAGATAGCTCAACAGCTTCCAGGTTTCAGCCTTTAGCGGGTTTTCCTTTGCGGAACTATACGAAACTGTAAATGCGATGGTTGCCATTTGTTTCCCTTTGGGTAAGAACGCAACTTTATAATTTACATCTGCATACTGATCTTTAAGCTGCGGCAGGAACCATCCGCCGGAAACCAGCATGGCAGAGCGCTTACGGCCAAAAACTTCCTCAGTACTGTTCATGCTTACTTCGGACGGAATTGTTGCAATGTTCTTTTTGTACAGTCCATAATAAAACTCAAGAGCGCCTTCAAACTCGGGTGTATTTACCGTGAGATTTCCGTCCTTATCCTGGAAATCGCCAAGGTTCTGAAAAACAAAAGGCATCAGTTTATCAATGGAAGGCTCTACAACCATCCCATATTGATCAATCTTTCCGTCGCCATCCGAATCAATAGTTAATTTTTTGGAAAATTCTTCCAGTTCAGCCCAGTCTTTCGGCGGCCTGGTGAGGCCAGCCGCCCTTAACATATCTTCGTTGTA
>JBBSDC010000296.1:0-2773 GCA_038249705.1 Bacteroidales bacterium
AGCAGCTTTGCAGAAAGTGCCACAGGTTGGCAGTTTGCCCGATCCGGAAGCCAGTTTAGGAATCTTCCTCAGCCCAATGGAACTTTTAAGTGGAAATCAGGTGGCCGATATCCAGCTTATGCAAATGTTCCCCTGGTTTGGTCAATTAAAGTATGCCCAAGATGAAATGAGCCTGATGGCAAAAGCAAAATACGAATCGTTTCGCGATGCCAAGCTACAGGTATTTTACGATGTACAACGCAACTGGTACGAAATGCATAAAATCAGGCAAAATATCCGCATCTCGGAGAAGAATATTGAAATCCTGCAAACTATTGAAAGATTAGCTATTGTGAGGTTCAAAGCCGTTCCATCTGGGAGCAGCGCCGCGCCAACCAGCAGGGCAGTATCTACGCCTTCCTCCTCTGGCTCTTCGTCCGGGTCATCAGGCATGAACAGTATGGGAGGCAATTCGGGAAATGCTGCAGGTTCCGTTTCAAATCAGTCGTCGTCCCCTATGAGCGGTAGTCCTATGGGTTCCTCTTCGGGTGGTTCCGGACTATCGGATGTGTACAGGATTCAGATTGAAATCGGAGATCTTCAGAATACGATTGAACTGTTAAAGAACCAATGGAACACCCTTTCGGCGCAGTTTAACAGTTACCTGAACAGGCCGCCCGATGCAATAGTAACTATACCTGATACTTTGATAGCAGATAATTTTCAGCCTTTACTTCTCACTTTATCCGACAGTATAAAGAATAACCCCATGCTTGGGATGCTTCAGTATGAGCAGCAATCACTCGAAGCCCGCAAACAAATGGTAACCAAAATGGGTTACCCTATGATTGGTTTGGGTTTAAATTATTCGGTTATCAACAAGAGCGAAATGTCAGCTTCACCAATGAACGGGAAAGATATGATTATGCCAATGGTAAAAGCTACTATACCCATTTACCGGAAAAAGTATAGAGCAATGATATCTGAAACCGACTTTTTAAAATCGGCAAACGAACAAAACTACCAGGCAACAGCCAATGCTATACAAACTGATTATTATCAGGCAATGCAGTTGTACCTTGATGCACAACGCCGAACAAAACTATACGCCGATCAGCATAAGTTAGCTTCAAAATCACTTGATATCATGATAAAAAGCTTTGCAGCCTCGGGTTCAAATCTTACGGATATTCTGCGCATCCGTCAGCAAACTCTTGATTATGAATACAGGCAGGTGGAAGCAATTGCCGATTATAATACTTCCATTGCCTGGCTCAAACGAATTGGGAATTATTAGAAATACATTGAAATAATTAGAAATACATTGAAATAATCAGAAATACATTGAAATAATTGGAAATACATCGAAATAATCAGAAATACATGGAGATACATGGATAGAGGATGAAACCAGATGAAGTAAATTCACATCAAAACTTTTATCTCAACCTATTTCCACCTATTTCTATTTTATTTCATTTTAAAAATAAAGAAACTATGAAGAAACTACTAAACAGTAAATACATCCGCTTTAGCTTCATTTTGATTGGAGGCATTTTTCTTGGCTGGCTCTTTTTTCATTCACCGGCAAAAAATGAAACCAAACATGATCATGCTGCTGAAGCCGCGAAAAGTGAAATCTGGACCTGCTCCATGCACCCGCAGTTTCGATTGCCTGAGCCTGGCAAGTGTCCGATTTGCGCCATGGATCTGATCCCGCTCAAACAAGGTGGCACTACTTTCGATGCTGATGCCATTCATATGACAAAGGAAGCAGCAGCATTAGCCAATGTGCTTACAACAGTAGTTTCAAAACAAAACCCGGTTAAAGATATCCGACTATATGGCAAAGTTCAGGCCGACGAACGACTTTTACAAAGCCTGGTATCTTATCTGCCCGGACGAATCGAAAAACTTCTGGTAAACTTTACCGGCGAAGTAGTTCGCAAGGGACAAACCCTCGCTGTTATTTATTCGCCCGACCTGGTTACTGGCCAGCAGGAATTGATTGAAACAGTTTCGACAAAAAGCACACAACCGGCGCTGTATGAAGCAGCAAAAGATAAACTCCGGCAGTGGAAACTTTCCGAAAACCAGATTGCTGCTATTGAGAGTTCAGGTAAGATAAAAACGAATTTTGAAATTTATGCCAATACCTCCGGAATTGTTACTGCACGGAGGGTTAACAACGGCGACTTTGTATCTCCTGGCTCGGTGTTGTTTGACGTGGCCGATCTTTCGCATGTTTGGATCATGTTCGATGCATACGAAAGCGACCTTCCGTACCTTTCGCAGGGCCAGAAAATAGCATTTACCCTACAGGCATTGCCAGGAGTTAATTATTCAGGGAATATCACTTTTATTGATCCAGTGCTTGATCCTGTTACACGTGTTGCCAGGGTTCGTATCGAAGTGGGTAACCAGGGAGGTAAACTAAAGCCCGAAATGTTTGCCACCGGTATTGTAAATGCTACTTTAAACCAATACAAAAACAAGTTGGTTATTCCCCGCTCTGCTGTGTTATGGACAGGCAAACGCTCAGTGGTATATGTGAAACAGCAAGGTGATGAACCTGTTTTTAAAATCCGCGAAATTGAGTTGGGACCCATGTTAGGCAACAGTTATGTGGTTGAGAGCGGTTTAATGGATGGTGAAGAAATTGTTACACAAGGCGCTTTTAGTGTAGATGCCTCGGCCCAACTCGAAGGGAAACCCAGCATGATGAATCCGCAAGGTGGAACAACTTCATCCATGCCGGGAATGATTATGCCGGGTGATACTAAAACCGGAGACG
>JBBSDC010000297.1:0-2733 GCA_038249705.1 Bacteroidales bacterium
CTCATTTCGTTCACCGTTGTTGGCCTGAATGCATTGCGGTAACGCTCGCGATTAATGGTAATCTTCCCGATTCCATCAAAATAATCGAAGAAAATATCTTTGTATTCCCTAATTATTTGCCATTCTCTGTTTGTGCTCATACTATATATTTTTTAATATTTTTTTAAACTGCCCTTTCAGGGCGACAAAAAAGGTTTTTGACCAAGCATCCCAAGGCGTTGCCGTTGGGCTGAATTAAGCTGTCCATTCGGGAAGGAAACACATTGGTTGTCAATCACTAATTGGTTTTTAATAGTTTCTGCATTTTGTTTATTCCGGTTTCTTATTTCGATTTACTTTTTCTCTTTGATTATCGCTCCTTTTTGCGGGCTGAAAGCCCAAATCAATTCAGCCCAATGGCAACGCCTTGGGAAACTAATCGGCAGCCTCAACCCTGCGCCCTGGAGGGGCAGCTTAATCTGTCCATAAATATCGTTCATCATATTCAATTTCGTATTCTTTTAAAAACAAAATTAACTCTTCCTTAAAGGTCAGCTTTTTGTGGTGTTCTTCCTGATTTTCGATATAATGCTTCGTTTTATCGTGTAACGACTGGCTAACAGAAAATCCGGCATATCCGCCCTGCCATGCAAATTGTTGATAATGCATTCCTTTAGTTTTTATCCATCTGCTGCTGTGTCGTTTTATTTCTTCAATCAACTTGGCAAGCGCAATATTTTTCGACATCACACAAAGGATGTGGACATGATCAATGGTTCCGTTTATGATGATCGGAATAGAACCGTTGTCTTTAACGATTGAACCGATATAGGCATATAAATCCTTTTTATCCTCCTTATTTATGGGAACAAGCGAATCCTTGATGTGAAAAATAAGATGTACATACAATTTTGATAGAGACTGTGACATATTAAATTTTCTAAGCTGCCCTTTCAGGGCGACAAAAAAGGTTTTTGACCAAGTATCCCAAGGCGTTGCCATTGGGCTGAATTAAGTTGTCCCTTCAGGACTGTAACACATTACATATCAGTAATTACAATACAATTTATTCAATGTTTTTCGTTACTCCCAATCCGGATAAAACAATCCTGAAATACCTGTGCGCTGAGTTCCCCGTTAGTCAGCACTTCCAGGATTACCGGCCCCGAAAAACCGGGAGCAAAAATAGTATTTAATGAATCCGAAAGTTCCTTCAGGTTTTCAGCTTTCAGGTAAGGGATGCAGAAAGCTTTGGCCAGCCCTTCAGCTTTATAATCGTGTTCGGCGACAAAATGTTCAATGAGTGCAGGCGAGTGTCTTGGTCCGCCAATCAGACGAAAGATATTTCCGCCACCGTTATTCAGTACGATGATCCGCAGATTGGAAGAAAAATGCTTGATCATCAAGGCATTTGAGTCGTAGAAAAACGACAACTCACCCAAAATAATCGAATTGATTTTTTCAGATGAACCTGCAAATCCGACAGCAGTTGACAATGATCCGTCGATGCCACTGGTACCACGGTTGCCGAAATAGGAAACTCCGTTTACAGGAAAGAACATTTGCATTAGCCTCACCGAAGAACTGTTTCCAAGGTGAACGACCGATTGTTCCGGGATTTGGGAAGCGATCAACCGACTTGCGGTCAGGTCGCAAAAAGGAGCTTCTGCCAAATAGTTATCTTGAAGTTGAAAGGCCTTCTTCTCCAGTGCTTTCCATGCTTCGCGGTAAGTGCTTTTCGTATTTTTTACTACAGGAACAAAATCCTTCAGAAATGAAAAGGCATCGGTGGCAATCACTTCGGAAAGTGAGTTGTAGGTATCGGTATGTTCTGCTTTTGCTGAAATATGCCAGTGTTCGGCTGGTTTATTGGCGCGGACAAACAGTTTCAATCGTTTGGAAATGATCTGTTGGCCGAAAGTGAGCAAAATATCAGGTTGAAAATCAGAGTTGTTGTCTTTCGGAATGGCTGCAATGGCCGGATCGGTTATTTTTATCAGATGTGGACTGTGCAGGTTGGTGATGTGCTCGGACAAAATAATGGTGCCGGTATCTTCAGCCAGCTGGCGAACCAACTCATTCAGTTCTTCATCCGGCGAAAGCTGACCAACAATGACCATTTTTTTTGCAGATGCATTCCACCGATCTGCGAGTTTTTTTAACTCGGGAAGCGCAATGTGTTGGTCTGATTTGGTTTGCCTAATATTTCTGAAAGAAGGAAGTTCGCTTTCTGTCAGGCCATACAATGGTTCGTCAAGCGGAATATTGATATGCACCGGCCCTGAGTTGGATGATAAGGTCAGGTTTAATGCTTTATTTATGAGTAAATTGTTGAGGCGAAAATCATCAGGCCGATCAGTTTCCTGGAGATTGACGCTTTTCAGCGCATGGTTGGCAAACAGGTTTTCCTGACGAACGGTTTGTCCGTCGGCCTGGTCGATCCACCGGCGAGGACGGTCGGCAGTGACCACTACCAACGGAATCTTTTGGTAAAAAGCTTCGGCAATGGCCGGTCCATAGTTGATGGCTGCGGTTCCCGAAGTACAAATTACCACCACCGGTTTTTTAATCTCCAGTGCCATTCCAATCGCAAAATAGGCGGCACTACGTTCATCAACAATATTAACGCAACTAAATTCGGGTAAACCGGAAAATGTGTTAATCAGCGGTGCGTTACGTGATCCGGGTGAAATCACTACATTGGTTATTCCCTTCTGCAACAGAAGTGAAGCTAATTGCTGTATGTGTTTTTTA
>JBBSDC010000298.1:0-2700 GCA_038249705.1 Bacteroidales bacterium
TAAAATCCGAACTTATGATGCTCTTTATTCCCATTCGATAGTTGCGGGTGGTTTAGAGCTGATATCATAAACAACTCTGTTAATGCCTTTCACTTTATTGATTATTTCGCTCGACACAGCCGAAAGAAATTCGTAAGGCAGATAAGCCCAATCGGCTGTCATACCATCGGTTGAAGTCACAGCCCTGAGAGCAACAACGTTTTCATAAGTACGCTCATCACCCATTACTCCTACCGATTGCACCGGCAGTAACATGGTACCGGCCTGCCATACATTGTTATACAATCCATGGCTTTTAAGTCCGTTTATAAAAATGGCATCAGCCTCCTGTAAAATGGCTACTTTCTCGGGAGTAACATCGCTGAGTATCCTTATTCCAAGTCCGGGACCAGGGAAAGGATGCCTGTTGAGAATATTCGGGTCAATTTTTAATGTTGTTCCCACCCGACGGACTTCATCCTTAAAAAGACTTTTTAGCGGCTCCACTACTTTAAGTTTCATAAAATCAGGCAATCCGCCAACATTATGATGACTTTTAATAGTAGCGGAAGGACCTTTAACGGAAATTGATTCTATTACATCAGGATATATTGTACCCTGGGCGAGCCATTTCACATCTTCTATGCGTTTTGCTTCTTCATCAAATACTTCGATAAAGGTGCGGCCAATAGCTTTGCGTTTGGCTTCAGGCTCAGTAATTCCTTTCAGTGCATCAAGGAAACGCTTGCCGGCATCTACACCTTTAACATTCAATCCCATATGCTCATATGAGTCGAGTACCGATTGAAATTCGTCCTTACGCAAAAGCCCGTTATCAACAAAAATGCAGTACAGTTGTGTTCCTATAGCTTTATGCAGCAAAACCGCAGCAACCGTGCTATCTACGCCTCCCGAAAGGCCAAGAACTACTTTATCATTTCCAAGCTGGCTTTTTAATTCAGCTATCGTAGTTTCAACAAAAGCCAGAGGAGTCCAGTCCTGGCTGCATCCGCATATATCAACCATAAAATTGCGCAAAAGCACGGTGCCGTCAACGCTATGGTAAACTTCGGGATGAAATTGAATTCCGTAAGTTGCTTCACCATCAATTTTAAAACCAGCAACATTTACATCAGGTGTGCTGGCAATAATCCGGTACTTTTCAGGTATTTCGAGAATAGTATCGCCATGACTCATCCATACCTGGCCGCCATCGGCCATTCCGCGCACCAGCTCATTTTGATGATCGATATACGAAAGGTTAGCCCGCCCGTATTCGCGTATTTCGGAAGGAGCAACAACACCTTTGTCAATCATCGATAAATATTGCGCACCATAACAAACGCCCAGTAAAGGAAAACGCCCTCTGATGGCGGATAAATCGGGTGCCGGCGATTTTTTGTCGCGCACCGAAAATGGACTTCCCGAAAGGATAACACCTTTAATATGGTTACCTAATTCTGGAATATGGTTGAAAGGATGTATTTCGCAATACACATTAAGTTCGCGTATACGCCTGGCAATGAGTTGCGTATATTGCGAACCAAAATCGAGGATCAGAATTGTTTCGTGCATGGGGCAAAGATAAAAAGAAAGACAGAATTTTAAAACCTAAATCTGGTTCCACATAGATAATAGCAATTCAGATTCGTCAATAACAATCCATAGTAAAAGCTGAAGGTACAAATTCCTGTCAGATATTTATATCTCGATTTTAACTAATTAAATAACAGGTTATTCCGACATCAGAAAATTAATATTCGCTCCCGGCTGATATTCAGTTGGTTCCTTACCTGCCAGAAATAATCGCATGGGTCTTTTTCCCAGCAATTGCAGATTACTTTCATTTAGATATAAAGCAGTTGCTTCGCGTAAGCCAACCACAACCACCTCTGGATTAAGCGCCTGGAACTCATTAATGCGTTGCTCGCGTGTTTCGCCACCATGCCCTTCGGGGTTGGCATCCAGATAGTGCGGGTTTATCTGGAAAGGAATAAGGTTTAATGTATCAAAAGATGCTGGCTGAATTATAGGCATATCATTGGTAGTGCGCAATGTAGGACATGCCACGTTGGAGCCTGCACTCCAGCCAATAAAAGGCACACCGGCAAGCGATTTTTCCTTTATGGCAGTCATAATACCTGTTTCATGCATCATCTGAACCAACCGGAAAGTGTTTCCACCACCAACTACAATACATTCGGCTTTACTTACAGCCACAATAGGATCGGGCATTGTATGAACCGATTCGAGTTCACATCCCCAGATACTGAAAACTGCACGCACACGGGTAGTATAATCGTCCCAGGAAACTGTTACACCGGCATAAGGTATAAAAAGGCAGGATTGAATATTATTTTTTTCAATAAACTGTTTTAGAATTTCCTGAGGCCATCCCAGGTAATCTTCGCCCTGGTTGGTCGAATTGCTTAAAAGTAAAAGTTGCATGGTAAAATGGTTTTAAGGATCAAAGATAGGTGTTTTGAAGATAGGGTTTTTCTAATAATGGGAAAATGTGGCATGATAATATTTTGATGTGCTGGAAAAAGAATAAGTAAGTATATATATTATTAATTTCTTGTTCATTTGTCTTAACACAAATGAACCAACTTAGCGAAGCGATCTCATGAGCTCCTATAAAAAATAAGCAATGGGCGAATAAAAGGTCAAGGCTTTTTAGAAGTTTCACACACCTGTATGCATCACCGAAAGGCTCGCAAA
>JBBSDC010000299.1:0-2652 GCA_038249705.1 Bacteroidales bacterium
TTCATGGCCGAAGTTTGTTCCGAAGCCATGCGGTTCAGGTCGAAAAGCAGTGCGATACGCTGTTTTCGCTCACTTTCGTTTGTTGCTTCACGCACCCAGGGACTTTCCTGTAAAAGCACTGATTTCAGTTCCTCGTTTTTTTCAAGGTTCGATTTCAGCGCATCGGGAGTAAGGTTTTTCCAGCTTTCAAAAACACGTTTTATTTTAAGATCGCTGTTGGCAATATGAGTTGCCAGGCTGTTGGCATAATACCGGCTGAAAATCTGCTCGGCACAGTCGTACGGATATTCCATCAGGTAAGGCAAGGCCTGCACGGCATACCAGGCAGGGTTCGAAGTATATTCGAGCGAAAGCCTGTAATTACGCAAAGTCGAACCTGCCTTTCCAGAGTTAACCAGTTTGTCGAAATTGAATTTCTTCTGCTGCATCCCGTTTACCGGCAACGGCATAGATTCAGTTACCAGCATACGGTTGGTTAAAACTGGAATCGCAGCTTCCTCGCCATCGCTGAATGTGCCTGCTGTGGCTGTAATTCGATAAACAACGGCCTGTAAACCTTCGGGAATACTGATTTTCCAGCTAACCGGCGAACTCAACCCTTTGTTGACACTAAACGGAATATTCGTTTGGGTTAAACCCAAAAGAACATCAACCGGTTTCATAGTTAAAGCATCAAAGAAATGCAGTTCGGCTATGCCTGAAAGATCGCGGTCGCTGATATTTGAAATTTTAGCAGCGAAATCCATTTTATCGCCTTCGCGAAGAAAACGGGGCGCATTGGTAAAAAGCATCAGGTCTTTCTGCGTAACCAGCGTTTTCTCAATCTGTCCGTATTTCAGATCTTTGGTGTAAGCCAGTCCCATTATTTTCCAGCGGGTAAAGGCTTCCGGAGCTTTGAATTTTATAACGATTTCACCCTTTTCGTTAGTTGCCAGTTGCGGATAGAAAAAGGCAGTTTCGTTAAAATCCTTGCGGATCTGAATTGGTTGTGGCTCAATAACTATGTTTTCCTCTGCAACATATTCATCAGTAATTATAGGTGGTTTGAATTTAATCTTTTGGTCGGCAGCATTTCCATTCGTATCCAGTATTTTGGGGGCTGCGATATCCATGTTCATAAGGTTTTCATTTGCCTTAACAGAATATATGGCTTCACTTTTCATTCCCCTGATTCTGATCCCGCCTCCGGAATATCCAAAATTTAACCCAAACCAGTTCAACTGATCGTATTCACGAGAAGTTGAATTATATTTTGGTTCAAAACTGTAAAACTGCTCACCGGCTACAGCACCAAAGCACTGGTTGTCATTCCAGGATTGAGTTCCGTAATAAGAATTGAAAATATCAAATGACCAATTATGCGGCACAAAGGCATCCAGCGAAGCATCGTACATTCCTGCCAGCATTTCGGCTACAGCTTTTTCGCCTTTGCTGTCGCGAAGGGTTAGCTGCCATTCTTCTTCCTGGCCCGGCAACAGTTTATTGCGGAAAGTGGTAAAGCTGATATCCAGTTTCTTATTGGTGTATGGAACAGTTATCACTTTGCTGATCAGGAACGAACGGTTGTTTTTTACAAAAGCAAGGCTGATAGCAAAATTGCCACGATACTCTTCTTTTACAGGAATGCTGATCAGTTTTTGTTCATTGTTCAGATTTATTATTTGACGGCTTACAACCTTATCTTTAAACAGGATTTCATAAATAACACTGGCTTTATTAACCGGCGTTCCAATCACAAACTTAACTTCTTCTCCAGGTTCAGCAACAGGTGTGAGCAAGGTAAAAAATGCCGGTGAAACTGCTTCTGTTTTGCCGGACTTTGGTTGGAATGTGTTGAAATATTTTTTATATATAACGTCCTCTCCAAACGCATCTTTGGTTTTAATTTCAATTACATACTTACCGGCCTGCATTGCATTTCCTACTTTGAAAAGTGAATCCACAGGTGTTTTGAAATTGGCTGAAAATACCGTTGCTTCAATTGGCCAGGTGGTTGCATCATCTTCATTATTATAAATCTCACCAGGGAAATCTTTTTCAAATTCAGCTTTTGTCATAGCAAACTTGTCAGGACGCGCCCATTTCCGGGAATATAAAACCTGGTTTGGTTTCTGAAGTTTCGAAATGATGATAGTTCCGGAAGCAGCTTCTTTTTCACCATTCAGATTGGTTGTTGTAAGCGAAAACTGTACTTCCTTTTCAAGGTTAATATCATCAGCAATATCCGTTTTTACGAGGAGAGCTTTATATCCTACGGAAATCCCGGTTTCGCTGCTGTGGCTCTCACCATTGATATCAGCTACATCGGCATACACGGTATAGGTGAAAACCGGATCAGTTTTCCGGTCAACGGAAAGATCGGGAATGGCTTCAAAAATTATAGTAAATGATCCATCGCCACCGGTAACCGTTTGTCCGTTTGCAATTTCCATCTCAGCCGATCGTGGCATACCGCGCCATCCCCATCCCCAGAACGGGAAATGTGCCTGCCTTACAACCCTGTAGGTTACCTTTGCATCCGAAACCGTACTTCCGGCATAAGCCGTAGCTTTTCCTTTGGCGTTAATAGTTTCCCCAAGTTTATACGAGCCTTTAACCGGTTCAAAAGTTACTTCGAACTTTGGCCTTTTATATTCTTCAACCTGTACCGAA
>JBBSDC010000300.1:0-2646 GCA_038249705.1 Bacteroidales bacterium
ATAAACTTGGCGCTAACAGCTTTATCGTTAAGCCTGTCGACTTTCAGAAATTTATGTACACCGTTAACGAACTTGGCTTGTACTGGCTAAAGATAAATGAACCCCCGGCTTAATACCAAAAGCTCAGAACACCAAAAGCTGAAGTACTTTTTACGGCGCTGGCAATTTGAAAAGCCGTAAAGCGTTTTTATACTTCAACATTGTGAAATCTGATTTGATAAATTGCATACGTTTATCATATCCCGGTAACATCGTGCAGATAAAGCATCTCAACAAATATTAACCTGACGAATCAAAATGAAACCATCAACTGAAAACCCCGGCAATAAAACGGATATATTTAAATCGCCCCGAAAATTTGTTATCAGTATACTGATTTCGGTTCTGATAATTGAAGCAATACTCATGCTGCTTTATCATTTTATATTCCAGTCGTATGGTTTTATTTTCGCATTAACCAATAACATTCTTTTGTTAGCCTTACTTTCGCCTGTTTTATATTATAAAGTATTCAGGCCATTGGTAAAACAAATAGATGAACATAAACTGGCGGAAGAGTCGCTTTTTAAAGCAAACGATTTTACCGAAAGCCTGGTGCAAACTGCTAATGTGATAGTAGTTGGTCTAAATAATGATGGCGAAATCAATTTAATGAACCAAACTGCCGAAAAAATTACAGGATATACTGCAGACGAACTAAAGGGGAAAAACTGGTTCGGCATACTTGTGCCTGAGGACAAATACCCAAATGTTCGGGATGAGTTTGTCGCTACGACTCAAACCGGCAATAAATCAACCACTTTCGAAAATCATATTCTTACCAAATCGGGCGAAGAGCGCTACATTTCGTGGCAGAATGGCATACTGCATGAAGATGAAAAAATTGCAGGAACCATATCGTTTGGTATTGATATTACCGAACGCCGGCTGGCGGAAGAAGAACTTCGCAAGTTCAAACTCGGGATTGATAATTCCAAAGATGCTGTTTTTATTACAAATACGCAAGGTGTAATCACTTATGCAAACCAATCGTTTGAGGAAATATACGGTTTCAGTAATGATGAAACTATTGGGCAAACACCACGCATTATGAAATCAGGATTATTGCCTGCCGAAGTTTATGAGGCTTTTTGGATAAAACTTCTGAGCAAGCAAATTGTTGACGGCGAAATACCCAACAAAACCAAGGACGGGAAAATTATTACTGTTGAAGGAACCAATAACCCAATACTGGATGCTTCCGGAAATATTATTGGTTTCCTTGGCATGCATCGGGATATTACCAAACGCAAACAATTGGAACTGGAAAAGCAAATTCAGTCCGAAATTGTTCACAGCGTCACTATAACAGCCGATCTCTCCGAGCTGTTGATGTTGATCCACCAATCCATCAAAAAAGTGATTTATGCCGAAAACTGTTTCTTCGCCCTCCACGATAAGGAAACCGGGCTGTTCAGTTTTCCTTATTTTATTGATAAATTTGATGAAGCACCCACACCGGCGGCTCTTCATAAAAGCTGCACCGCTTATGTTTTCAGAGCCGGAAAACCTACGCTGATGAATTCTGATTTATTTGAGGACCTAATCGCACAAGGTGAGGTGGAACTCATAGGCTCATTTTCACCTTCGTGGATCGGCATACCCTTACAAACATCGTCGCGAATAATCGGGGTTCTGGTTATACAGCACTATGAGGAAGAAAACGTGTACACCAACGACACTGTTAATTTTCTGGGCTCCATTGCCAGCCAGGTTGCAAATGTTATTGATCGTAAACGTGCCGAAGAAGAGCTTAAACGAACTAATTCGCTGCTTGCCGCAACACTCCAATCAACCGCCGAAGGAATAGTGGTAGTAGACAAAAAGGGGACTATCACGAACTATAATGAGAAGTTTGTTGAGTTATGGCGCATCCCCGATTTAATTCCGATTGATCATGTTGATTCAAAGATACTTTCATTTGCGTTGGATAACCTGATGGATCCCGCAGATTTTATGGAAAGATTGAAAGAACTTAGTAATGATGATGCAAATACTTCGCTGGATATTATACAATTCAATGACGGACGATTACTGGAATGCTATTCGCAACCTCAATTTCATGAAGGTAAAAGTATTGGCCGGGTATGGAGTTTTCAGGATATAACTGAAAGGGAAAAGGCCGAAAATTCATTAAGAGAAAAGGAAACGGTTTTACGAAATCTGATCGAAAAAATACCTGATGGAGTTTATAAAAGTACCCATGAAGGTAAATTTATCGAAGTTAATCCGGCAATGGTTAAAATGCTGGGATATAACAGCAAAGAAGAATTATTAGCCATAGACATTAAGAATGAGTTGTATTTTGATCCTGCCGACAGGGAGAGCCTGACACTTCAGGAAATGCTTGAGGAAATGGGAATATTCCGACTGAGGAAGAAAGATGGAACTGAAATTTGGGTCGAAGATCACGGATGGTACACTTCGGATAATGCGGGCGAAATTATTTTTCATGAGGGCGTAATACGCGATGTTTCGCAGCGAATAAAGGAAGATATTGAAAAGCAAACACGTGCCGAGATTGTGCAAGGCATTACTACAACTACAGATCTTTTTGAATTGATAAAGCTGATTCACAACTCGCTAAAAAAAATAGTGTATGCCGAA
>JBBSDC010000301.1:0-2615 GCA_038249705.1 Bacteroidales bacterium
AGATGTTACTTTTGATTTATTCTCATCTTTTGTTTCAACAGGTTTATTTTGAACCTGATTACAGCCCAAAAAAGAAATTGCAATCATACTAATGAAGAACGGAGCTTTCATATATTTAGAATTAAGTTGTGATGTTTATTTGATTTAAAAAAAGGATTACGATTCAAACCGTTTAGGATTGCCGGGTTTACAAAGATTACCAGTTGAGTGCTTTCCTGAACAAGGGTTCCAGTTCATCAGCCACAGCCCTGTGGGCGGCTCCGTCCGGATGCCCATCGCCGGGTACGCCGGGGTAGCTTGCGATCTGCACTACATGAATGCGTGGATCACCAAGCCGTATCGCAATTTCATCGGAATACGCTTTTTGAACCGTGCGCATCGGCACCTTGCCAGGTTCATCCGTAAGACTGGGAGCTGTGATGAGGAAAATATGGGCATCTGGAGCATCGCGCCTGAGTTTCCTGACAAATTCCACGTAGGAATTTATGTATTCAACCTGGTCAGGAACACCGATATCGAAATCATTCATGCCCACGCAAACACCTATTGCATCCGGAATATAAGCTGTCGGGTCCCAAAGTGTTGTGACATCGTCAGGCAAAGCATATTCATAAATTTCAGGGAAACAGCGCACATTGGTTGCTCCCTGCCAGTCGCGGACCAGGCCACGTCCGGCATAACCCAGTATATGACACTGCGCGTTCAGCCGGTCGGCCAGCAGGCGACCATAACTTAAGCGGGCATTTTCGCGCATAGCTTTGTCCGGATCCATAGGTACGCCATCTTCCACCGTGGCTGCCTGTCCGCAGGTAAACGAATCGCCCATAAACATCAACCGTCTTTCGGGCAATGGCGGAGGTGCCAGAAATTCGCCGGTAACGGTAAAAGTCATGATATCAAGTATTCCAACACAGCTTTCGACACGTTTGTGAATGGCCACATTATGCTCGCCAGCCTTCAATCCTTTTGCCAGGACAACATCACTTTCGCCCTTGGGAACTTTCAAAAAGACCGGTGCAGAGCCGTCGATGCTTACATCCAGGTAAAGTTCATCGCTGTCGGAATGGGTGTGCATTTTTAAATCGGTTCCGCGGAATTTAACTCGTGTGATTATACCCGGAAAGCCAAGGCGGGCTGCTCCATCAGTAGAATTAAAGGTGCGGCCTTCGTAGGAAACTGCAGGGGAATTGCCAGGCATTGAATAGGAATCCGAAGCAGCGCAGTATCCGCTTGCTCCCCAAAAAGTGAAAGTGGTTTCGGATGCGGGTTTGTTTATTGTAATCTTAACTACCTTTTTCTTTTGGGAAGGCATGATATTGATACCGGCAAGGTAATGATTGTCCTTTTCCAGTTCAGTATTTTTGTCGCCCCATTTTGCCAGGTTAGCGGATAAGAAATACTTTGCTTCATTTTCGGGAAACCGGGTTGCCCAATCTTCGAGCGAGTATTTTTTAACCTCAGATGTTTTATCGCTATAAGTTATCTCCACCGTGAAATTGCTTGTGCCGAAAGCACTCATAAAGAAAAGCGAAATGTTCGAATACAGGTTTTCGGTAACATTGAATGAGTAGGAGTCGGCTACATTTTTATCCGTAAAACGCACCTGGTTTCCGGCAGCATCTTTATTTGAAAAATTTAAAACAACCTGCGGATTGAATTTTCCGGCCTGAAAAATACCGTTATCCGGAAAGGCAATTTTATCCTTGCTTCCCATGGCATCAGCAGCCGACCGCGTTGCCAGCCCGCTCCACGAACCATCTATTCCCTTGTTCCAGGTTATTAATTCCCCATTCCGGATAGTTGTTACTACTCTTGCATTCAGCAATGATTTTACATCGAACTGAATGGTTTTCAAGTTATTGCTATAATCAAGGCCGGGCGTGGAATTTGCTTTTGCTGATAAAAAGAAGAGTAAAAGGAATACGATAAAATTCAGTTTTCTCATTGGGGGCTTTATTTTTAAAATTTTTGAATGCGTTTCGGATTCCATGAATTTGAATATCAGAAAGTAAAAACAGTTCCGTTTTCAGCACTTTGGTAAGTTCCATAAGTGATTTTCAGCATATCCTAAACATCGTCCAACCCCGAAACCATAGGCTTTTGAACCATTACATGTTTCCCATTGGCAATGGCAGCTTTGATTTGCTTAAAATGATACGGATTGATAAAGCCAACTATCAGGTCCTCAATTTCGGGGTCGCCAACTTTTCATGAAAATAAATCCGGCCATAAAAACCCCGGAACAAAAGTAATTCCCCCTTCACCAAATCAGGCTATTACCAGCCGGTTACTTGCAATGAGATTTGAACCAAAAAACAAAGATGCTTGTTTCAGCAATGATGTATATTGAACGCATTCAGCATTTTACGATAAATCTAATAAGGTAGTGAATGTTGATCAATTAATTTCGGATGAAAATCGGGGCTACATAATGATTTTGTATGTTATCTTAGTCGCCTCAAAACAGCACATATAATAATGTTTAGACCATACCATAATTCAGCATACCAGCCATCGAAACCCAGAAGTTTTTCAGGGCTGATATTGCTGTTTGTGTTTGTATTTTGCGCCAATGCCTTGTTCAGTCAGGAGCATGCGGTTGAATTGGTTCCGGC
>JBBSDC010000302.1:0-2387 GCA_038249705.1 Bacteroidales bacterium
CCATATTTTGCAACCGCATTCAGGTCGCCACCTTGCGCTCCTACACCCGGAACCAGCAGAAAATGATCAGGGACTATTTTGCGGATACCTCCAAGCATTTCGGCTTTGGTAGCACCTACAACGTACATTATATTATCGGGCGTTCCCCATTTTGAAGTACGATCGAGAACGCGTTCGAATAAGCGTGTTTCTTCTGCATCCGCAAATAACTGGAAATCATCGGAACCTTTGTTCGAAGTAAGGGCCAGTATTATAGCCCATTTTCCGGGGAAAGCAAGAAATGGTTTTACTGAATCTTCGCCCATATAAGGAGCCACAGTAATAGCATCGAAACTGAGCCCCGAAGCTTCTTTGTCGAAAACCGAAATGGCATATTGAGTTGAAGTATTTCCAATATCGCCTCGTTTGGCATCAGCGATGGTAAACACTTCGTTACTGAATTTTTCGAGGTAGTTCATGGTTTTTCCCAGGCTGATCATACCTTTAATGCCCCGACTTTCGTAAAAGGCAAGATTGGGTTTATAGGCAACGGCATACTGAATAGTTGCATCAATAATCTGTTTATTGAACTCAAAAACAGGATCTTCCGTAGTAAGAAGGTGTTTTGGGATTTTATTCAAATCGCTGTCGAGGCCGACACAAAGGAAGGATTTCTTTTGTTGGATAAGGTGGAAAAGGTTGGTACGGTTCATGTAAATCTGATTAAAATAATGCTTGGTGTTATGTGCCTGGAAAAAGGTTCCACAAATTGCGCAAATGCTTCACAAATAAACACAAATAACTCTTGAACATTTGTGATTAATTTGCGAAAATTCGTGGACAATAATTCCGCAATCCGCAATCCGCGATCCGCAACCCGCAATTATTCTGTTGCTTCTTTCAATCTCTCAGCATTTTCCGCTAACTGCAGTGACTCAATAAAGTCCTGTATTTCGCCATCCATAAAAACCGGTAAGTTATACATGGTAAGGTTTATACGATGATCGGTAACGCGGCTTTGAGGGTAGTTATAAGTACGGATTTTAGCAGATCGGTCGCCGGTAGAAACCATGGTTTTGCGCTTTTTCGAAATTTCGTCGAGGTATTTCTGGTATTCCATTTCAAAAATACGGGTACGCAGCACTGTCATCGCTTTCTCAAAATTCTTCATCTGCGATTTCTCATCCTGAATGGCAACAACTATTCCTGTGGGAGCATGTGTCAATCGAACGGCTGAATAGGTAGTGTTAACACTCTGTCCACCAGGGCCTGAAGAACAGTAGGTGTCCTTACGGATATCGCTGGGTTTTATATCGACATCAAATTCGTCGGCTTCGGGCAGTATGGCAACTGTTGCCGCCGATGTATGAATACGGCCTTGTGTTTCGGTGTCAGGCACACGCTGTACGCGGTGCACGCCCGATTCGTATTTAAGAAGTCCATAAACGCCATCGCCTTTTACTTCGAAAATAACCTCTTTAAATCCGCCCATGGTGCCTTCGGTCATGCTCACAGGTTCAATTTTCCAGTTTTTGCGCTCGCAATAGCGGGTGTACATACGGTAAAGGTCGCCTGCAAAAATACTGGCCTCGTCGCCACCTGATCCGGCACGAATTTCGACAACTGCGTTTTTAATATCCTGTGGATCCGAAGGAATAAGCATAAGCCTGATTTCTTCTTCAAGTTTTTCACGCTGATCGTTTAACGTATCAATTTCATCGCGGGCAAAAGTGCGCATATCCTCATCTTTCTCTTCTTCCAGAATAGAACGACCGGCTTCAATACCTTCAATTATATTTTTATATTTTTTGTATCCTTCAATAATAGGCTGAAGTTCCTTGTAATCTTTGCTGAGTTTAATATATGCTTTCATATCCTGAGTAACATCAGGATCATTGATCTGCGTTTCAATAGTAAGGTATCGCTCGTGTATGGCTTCCAGCTTTTCTAACATAAAATTATCTGATTTTTGCGGGTGCAAAGGTACAAGAAATCGGGCTTGGATTGGAAAGTAAAATCAGGAGGCTCAAAGTAAAATTGATTTTAGAACATACTTATGCCAAATCCATTTTGCAGACCACCATGCACCAAGCACTTAGCACCAAGCACCAAGCACCCAGCACCCAGCACCCAGCACCCAGCACCATGCACCATGCACCAAGCACTATGCACTTAACCTCCTGCGGAATCTACCTCATACTCTTAAATCCGTTTTCAATTTCGATTGAAATCCTCTCGAATACTTCGTCAAAAGTTCCAAGTCCATCAATCTTCGAAACGCCATGCAATTGCTTGTATTTATCAATTACAGGAACTGTTTTTGTTTCGTGTTCCTGAAGTCGTTTTACAATTTTAGCCGTACTATTGTCATAAGGCATGCAACCATCCGTTTTGCTTCGGGCATCGAG
>JBBSDC010000303.1:0-2351 GCA_038249705.1 Bacteroidales bacterium
AAATTGATTTTGAAAGCAAAAAAATAATATTTGTATATTGGTTATTCTATTTCTATAAAAAAACATTGACAATAAGATTTGAAGAACTATCTTATAAAAACAAATATCATATTTTCATTCTTCAAACTAGGGTATCTATATTGATTTACCAAAATGAAAAGTTTAAAATTAAGCTAAATAGTCGTAATGGTTGGACAGATAAACAAGTTGAGGAAGTAACCTTGGAACTTTTATCAATTAAACCTCCTTTGGGAGAACTAATTGAACGTCAACGGCAAGATGATGCAGGATGAAATGGGGTTGAACTGGTTGGATTACGGAGCAAGGCTTTATGATGCGGTGCTGGGGAGGTGGCATAGTGTGGACCCGCTGGCGGAGAATTACCGTAGATGGTCGTGCCGTTACAAAATACCTTTTAAAGTATTTTTGTAAAAGCATAGATCAATATCAACGCAAACCTTACTGAGGTCATAAACAAAGGAATATTCGGTATTTTGTATAATACGCTTTCTGAATATTTTTTTTCAGGCTTGCTGAACGTATTTTCAATTTAGCTTTAGCAGAAAAACAGGACTGTAAACCAAATATTTTTAGTGGTGCAATTCATCTGAATTTCAGATGCTTTCATCGGGCTATTTCCGGCACTGGCCGATTTAAATATTTCTTAACACTTTTATCTGTAACATTTTAAATGTCGTTTCGTCATATATTCGAAAACAAGTTAAAAACCAATAATCCGAAAGGATAAAAACCCAAAAACCATGAAAACATCAATTATAATTTCGAGCATAGCAGCACTTTTACTAATGATCACTTTTGCAGAATCTCCTTCGCACCGCGATATTAATAAATTAAATGTTTCATCGACTGATGAAATCTCATTCATTCAAATAAACGGGTTGATACCTTTAACCGAAACTAAAAAAGTGTTACTAAAAAAGGAAGCTAGCTATATTACTCCACCATCGGTACCGGCTGAAGATTACAGCTACCTGAGATTTAACGTTTCTGATTATATTGCAACAGATGCAAACCTTGATGTTTATAATGCAATGCCTGAGACTCCGGTTTCGGATTACAGTTACCTGAAATTCGATTTAAATGAATACATGGTAAATTCGGAATTCACAGATAGTGAGATAATTGAGCTGCCAGTAAATGAATTGGCTTACTTGCGTTTCGATGTAACTGATTATTACACCACCGGGGAAATAGAAACCGTTGAAATGCCTGTAACTGAAACAGAAACTAATATCACATCAAATACTTCGGTATCAGGTGAAGAAATAAATGAATTCAGTTACCTGAAATTTGATGTTAACAACTTCTACAATGCAAAAAATACCAGATCGGAATACGAATTGCCTGAATAATAATTAATTAACACAATAAGAAACGAAGTGATTTCATCTTGAACAGAAGAAAAGACTGCTACAACATAGCAGTCTTTTTTTTCTTCTAAATAACTGTGAAAACCAATTTCACCACCAATAATCTGTATATGTAACTTACATTGGCATAAACATAGCTTTTTGAAAAATTACTGAAATATTAA
Organism: Bacteroidales bacterium; assembly: GCA_038249705.1. Lineage (GTDB taxonomy): Bacteria > Bacteroidota > Bacteroidia > Bacteroidales > UBA4417 > UBA4417. The sequence goes on from JBBSDC010000303.1 coordinate 1,556, forward strand.
CAAGATATTAACATATATTTGTATAACCTTTTCACTATTTATCAACCGAATGCCGCTGCAATCACATGAGGATAAGATGTAGTATTATTTCCTTTCTGTTTATCCTTATATCATTGATATCCAATGGGGAAAAATCATTCTTAGGCGGCGAACCAAGTGGATTAATCAGCGGATCAACAACCATTTGCAGCGGACAAAGCACCAATCTGATTATCAGCGTAGCAGGTTCCGGTTTGATACACGGAACTCTGAGTGATGGAACTATCTTTTCCGGTTATCAGCCGGAAATTATTGTTTCGGTTAGTCCGGCATCAACAACTAACTATACACTAACAGCTTTAAACGATGAAAATGGTGCAGCGAATCCCGAAAACCTCAGCGGGTCAGCACTTGTGGAAGTAGAACCTGAAAACCAGGTAAGCATAACGATTGCAGCGCTTCCGAATCCAGTTTGCCCTTCTTCACCGGTAATGCTTCATGCAACTGCCGTAAATGAAGGAACCTATCCTGTGTATCAATGGAAAGTAAACGGAATTCCGGTTGGCAGCAATTTGCCTGATTTTACTTTTATTCCTGAAAACGGTAATGAAGTATGCTGTGTGTTGACATCGAACAATGCCATATGCACCATTGGAAGCCCTGCAACTTCAAATACGGAAATCATTGAAATCGACCCTCAACTTCAGGTTGGTATAACTATTACGCACAATCAGAGTACAATCTGCCAAGGGAATACTGTAACTTTTTCGGCAGTAGCCAGCAATGCAGGAATTTTTCCGGTTTATCAATGGAAAGT
>JBBSDC010000304.1:0-2341 GCA_038249705.1 Bacteroidales bacterium
ATTTCCGCAATCACCGCTATGGTATTTCTGGCTTCCTTTAACACGATTGCTCAGGAAACATTAGCTAATGCTACCAAAGGTAAATTTCTGTTTGGCGTAGCTGTCAATATGCAACAAGTAACCTGTAAAATGAAAAGCCCGGGTATTTAGTGGATCATTTATACACTGCCGATGTTTCAGTATTGGTATGTTCTTCATTTGCCATGTTCCCTGGTGTGCCTATTTTTCATTCCAAAGATTTGGTAAATTGGACATAAATTGCCCAATAGGGAAAAATGCTGGTCTTGGTGAAGGTTCGCAGCTTTTTAAGGTGAACGGCAAATTCTTGTTTAACATTGCGTGGCCACGCGGCGAAATGCGCACGGTGGTGGTTCACCGCGCCGATAAAATAACCGGTCCATGGGAAGGAAAAGTTGCATTTGCCGATTTAGGAGTTGCCCAGGGTGGCATTGTTGACACGCAAATTAAAGTACATCACTCAGCATTAAGAAATTCAGTTCATTACTCTTTGTAATATATGTTATCGTAACTATGTTTGGCACTGATTCTTATTTGTGTTGTAGTGAAATTTCGATTTTCAAATAATACGTGACAATCGTTAGAGATATTTGTACTATCTTTGCGGCACACTCGTAAACGAGGACAATCATTTCAGTTCTTATTTTCATTTTATCGTCAGGTTTATTATTAGGTGCATTTATTTAAGCGGCTATATCTTGTTAAATGCAGTGAATATTTTGTCCGACAGGTAGCTTTTTAAGAAATATACACCTTTTGAATGAAAATGCGTAAAGTCGTAATTGTGTGGATTTAATCGGAGTTATCATGGTGCAAAACATCATTTTTAGTTGATTAGAAGGGCTGTTAGCTCAGTTGGTTTAGAGCATTACCTTGACAGGGTAGGGGTCACTGGTTCGAATCCAGTACAGCCCACAAAATGGGATTCCAAATCGAACCAAAAGGCAGTAAATCGTTGATTTACTGCCTTTTTTATTTTTTCTTCAACCAAAGAAAACCAATCAATTTCAATAAAAATGTGAGCTATTCAGTGAGTTGTGAATTCTATTTACATTTACTCACCAGTAATCGCGTATAATTTTGACAGTCTGATTTTTGCATCATCAAAAAATATTATAGATAATCATAATATCAGCTTTTTTGATTGATTTTGATGACTTCTGGTACTTCAAATCAGGAATAAAAGGCATTAAAACGAGTTAAATGAAATTGATATGGAAACGACACAAACATTTGGAATCCAGTTTTTAACAAGAGAAAACAGGGATATAAAAAGCGGGTTAACGATCTATGCCAGGGTTACAGTGAATGGTTCAAGAGTTGAGATTTCGCTGAAGCAGAACATCGCTTCAGCGCTTTGGGATTCCACAAAAGGGACCGTTAAAGGCAACAAAACCGAAGTAAAAGAACTCAGCCAATTCTTCAGTATCACACCTGATATGTCAATTCAATTTGAAAGTGTCTTGAGTATTCCTGCCCGGTTTTGGTTAAAATCATAACTTGAATACGATGAACATCTTGCCCGGGAACGTCGAAAAGAGGTACTGTTAGCTGCATCCGAATGGGTAAAGTTATTCCCGATACCCCAAATGGTGAAATTTGGATGGATAAAGCAAGTAGAAAATAAGTTTGAACTAGTGCCACAATTACTGTCATTTTTTGGGGTTGCTTCAGCTAAAAGCTGGGAAGATTATTATATGAATCAGATGCTTAAAGTGGCTTTTCGTATTTCGTTAGCCCGCGTAACTGAACCATATGCTGTAAGGGCCTGGCTCAGACATGGAGAAATCACTTCTATAAAATTAAACGCCGAATCATATTCCGAAAAGCGTTTTAACGAAGTTCTACCTAAAATGAAAAGTATTATGACATCGCAGCCTGACGATTTTTTCCATCGGCTGCAAACATTGTGTTCATCTGCAGGGGTTAAAGTTGTTTATTCACCATGTGTTTCGAAAGCGCCTAAAAATGGTGCAACGCGGTGGATCAACGGGGTACCTGTCATTCAGCTTTCGGGTAGATATAAACGTAACGACATATTTTGGTTTACTTTTTTTCACGAGGCAGGTCATATACTTCTTCATGGAAGCAAAGAAATTTTTCTTGAATGTAAGTGTAATGAGAATTACGAGTCGGAAAAAGAAACGAGGCCGACGAATTTGCTATGAAATGGACTTTCTCACATGCCGAGGAGGATCAACTAATAACCAATTTTAGTATCGATGATGATATTATTTCAGAATACGCACTTAGATTCAATACTCATCCTGCTTTAATTGTCGGTCGCCTGCAACACAAAAAGCTTCTTCGCTATGATATTGGG
>JBBSDC010000305.1:0-2334 GCA_038249705.1 Bacteroidales bacterium
TAAAATGGTACGATAAATGGGACCTATCGGTTTTCAAATAAATAATTTTCAAAAAAAAATCGCATGGAATAATTATTAAAGACAAGAATAATGAACAAAGTAAGAGAAATTGCCAAAATGATTGATCATTCCATTCTTCATCCTACAATTACAGATGCTTATCTGGTGAGAGAATGCGAAATTGCCAGGAAGTACGATGTGGCTTCGGTTTGTGTAAAGCCTTATGCCGTTAAGCAAGCCGTTCAGCTCTTAAAAGGGTCGGATGTGCTGGCTGGTTGTGTAATCGGGTTTCCGGCAGGCAATAGCGCCATAGAAGTTAAAGCTTTCGAAACCGAACATGCCTGCAAAGACGGAGCGGTTGAAATTGATATGGTGATAAACATCGGAAAAGCCCTGCAGGAAGACTGGGAATATATTGAGCGGGAAATAAAAGCTGTGGTTGATAATTCTCATAAACACAATGCTATTACGAAAGTGATTTTCGAAACTGATTATATTACAAACGACGAACATAAAATAAAGCTTTGCGAAATATGCACAAAAGTCGGGGCTGACTATGTTAAAACCTCAACAGGCTATGGATTTGTAAAAACTGCCGACGGAACATATACCTACACAGGCGCTACCGCACACGACATTGCCCTGATGCGTAAACATTCAGGGCCAAAAGTTAAAGTAAAAGCAGCCGGGGGAGTGCGAACACTCGCCGACTTGCTCAGATTAAAAGAATTGGGAATCAGCCGGTGCGGCGCTACTGCAACAGCCACAATGATTGCAGAAGCTAAAGTTATGTTTGGTGAGGAATAAACCGGGGAACAGTGTTTGTAAGAAAAGTATCAATTATAATTGAAATTCCTGTTTTTCTACAATATCAGGGCTGATGTCGAAAACTCAATTTTCTGTGCACTGCGACATTCCACCATTAACACTGAAGCCGGAGCAAAGGGGCGAGAGTGGGCAAAACTCATTTAAAACTCAATTTAGCATAGGCGCGAACAAAACGAAATTGATAGCCAACTTAACCCATTTGAAATTGTGAAAATGAAAACGAAGCCTATTGTTCTGCTTCTTTTAATGTTACCGTTTACATTCGTTTATGCCCAGCCAAAAGCAGCCAGGCTTATTGTACGTGGTGATGATATGGGCTATATGCATTCAGGCAACGATGCAATGATAAAGTGTTATACCGAGGGCATAGAAAGATCAACTGAAGTAATAGCAGTTTCTCCCTGGTTTCCCGAAGCGGTAAAACTCCTGGCTCGAAATCAGGGTTTAGATGTCGGGGTTCATCTCACCCTCACCAGCGAATGGGATAACCTGAAATGGAGACCACTTACTTCTTCCAAAAGTCTAACCGACACCAACGGGTATTTTTACCCAATAGTTTTTCAGAATCAGTATTACCCCGGACAGTCCTTAACCGAAAATCATTGGAACCTGGCCGAAATAGAAACCGAATACAGGGCACAGATTGAACTGGCTTTGAAAAACATTCCGCGAATCAGTCATGTTTCGACCCATATGGGTTGCATCGATCTTTCGCCGGAAGTAAAAGCTATGACAAAAAAACTGGCGATGGAATACCATATTAATATTGAGCCTTCTTATTTTCAGGTTAATTATGTGGGATATGACGGAAACTCAAAAACGTCAGAAGAAAAAATCCAGTCCTTTATTAAAATGCTAAACAAGCTGGAACCCGGAAAGACCTACCTGTTTGTGGATCACCCGGGATACGATAACGATGAATTCAGTGCTGTTTACCTGAAGGGCTATGAGAATGTGGGGATAGACAGGCAGGGCGTTACGGATGTTTTTACGAGTAAAAAAGTAAGAAAGACTATCAGGGACAAAAAAATCGTACTTATCAGCTATAAAGACCTGGTTGATCAGAAGAAATAATGATTAAGGCTATTCATCCAAGAGCTTATGATGATTGCATTCTTTCGTGAATCACTCTTATATTACAGAGGACGACATTCTTGAAGTCAAATTTAAAAGCAAACCATTAAAAGAACTTACTGGTAGCACCTTTTCGCTCCGATAACTGGAAACTTTTAACCCTGGATTTCAAATACCAGAATTGGATAAAATAAGTATTTTGAGATTTATAAAAGTGACAATCTCAAAATCCTGATCGGGTAATGGTTTTATTTAATAACTCTCAAAAAAACTAAATGAAGCATTTTTTCTTTGTATTTCTTCTGCTGATAATTTCATTATCAGTAACATCGCAAACCGTAATCATTCCTAATCCTTCAAATTATCCTGTACCTCAATCTCTGGCATTTGCTGATCAAGTCAGACTTGGGGAGTTGATTCCCCGCACAATGA
>JBBSDC010000306.1:0-2323 GCA_038249705.1 Bacteroidales bacterium
TGAAAAAGTCACGGCAGGTGATTATTACCTGAAAATTACGTTCCTGGGTTTTGAGAACCTGCAAACCGGGAAAATCAGATTAAATGAAAAAGCTATGCAAAACCAGCTTGGCGATATTAAACTGGCAGCCAACACGGCGCAATTAAGCGGAGTATCAGTAACTGCTGAGCGGTCGAAGGTAGAATACAAGATCGATAAACGGGTGATAAACGTTGGCCAGGACTTGGTTGCAAGAGGGGGCACAGCTGTAAATGTGCTGGAAAATACACCTTCCATCCAGGTTGATGCACAGGGAAATGTTTCCCTCCGCGGAAGCACTGACTACATCGTTCTGATCGACGGCAAACCGACGGTAATGAAAGGAAGCGATGTCCTTAAAACCATCAATGCGGCATCCATCAAACAAATTGAAGTAATCACCAACCCATCAGCAAAATATGAGGCTGATGGCAAGGCAGGGATCATCAATATTATCCAGAAAAAGGAAAAGATGCAGGGAATAAGCGGTACTGCCAGCCTTTCAGTAGGAACTACTGATAAATATTCGTCCAACATACTGGTAAATTACCGTAAAAAGAAACTGAATGTTTTTGCCGGTATCGACTTCGCAAAGAACAAATACCGGTATGATATGACCATTAATAGCATTAGTTACCTTGAATCGGGCACTCAGAATATTGAGAACTATATTGCGCAATACAACCAAAATGATAACCTTGGCGGGAAAGCTGGTATTGACTATGATTTGAATGAAAAGAATTCATTTACACTTTCAGGCAATTACGGAGTACAGGGGTATGATCAGGGAGCTGAAGCACAATATAACAAGAACCTCAACGGCAGCGAACAGAAATACTGGCATTCGAGCAATAACCTTCTGGATGTTACAGGCAATGTGGCAGGAGCAAACCTCGATTATACCCATAAGTTCGGCGAAAACCATACTTTTTCAGTTTCCAACTATTACTTCTCGTGGGATGGCGTTGATAAGAATAATCTCACAGAATACACAACCGATAATAAGTATAACCAGCAATCTATCAATTCGGGATTAACTTACAGGAAGGATAATTTCAACTACCTGTACCGCCTGAATGCCGATTACAAACGACCCATAAAAACCGGTACGCTTGAAGCGGGGTTTCAATACCGCTACGAAATGAGAAAGGATGACTATGTCTATAAAAACCTGGATGTTCAATCGAACGAATGGATTTTGAACAATCTGTACACCTATAAACTCGACTACAAAAATGATATTTACTCGGGTTACGCCACTTTTTCGGATACAAAATGGGGCATCGGATATATGGTTGGGGTTCGCACTGAATATTTTGCACGTTCAATCAGTTTCAGCAACGACGATACGCCTTACAAATACGATAAATTCATGCTTTACCCAAGCGTACATCTCAGCAAGAGTTTTAAAGAGAAACACCAGTTCCAGTTGAGTTACAGCAGGCGTATCAATCGTCCGCAGCCTTGGTTGCTGAACAAAACTCCGGGGTATATGGATCCGTACAATATCGTACAGGGAAGTCCTACATTGGAGCCGGAGTTTACCGATGCATTTGAGCTGAACTACCGCTTTACACATAAAATCATGAGCTTCAGCGCACAAACCTACTATCGCAATACGACTAACAGTTTCACTATGCGCCGTACTTTGCAGGAATCTGGTATCGCGATTCATGAGTTTATAAATGCCAACAGCCAGAAATCATATGGTGTTGAACTTGGCATTGATTTTAGCTTCACCAAATGGTGGCAGCTCAGCACCGGCGGAAGCCTTTATCATTACACGCTTGATGCACTTACCAGTAGTGGTGAAGTCAGCCGCAGCAACAATTCGTGGGATGCCCGGATAGTTAATAATTTCACACTTAATTGGGGTACAAAATTACAGGCGGTCGGATATATGCGCGGCCCCCAAATCGATGCCCAGGGTAAAAACGATGGATTTTACACGGTAAACCTCGGAGTAAACCAACCACTGATGAAAGGCAAAGTCAATTTAGGGATCTCTGCTGAAAACATTTTCAACTCCATTAAATTCGACTATTCCACAAGCAGCAGCAATTATGATGCAAAATGCGTGATAGCAAGCGAAGGAATGGTGGTCAGATTCACGGCTTCATATACCTTCAACAATTTCCAGAACAAACAGCGCGGGCGGACTGATGATGCCAATTTTAAGGGTGGAGCAGCGTTTTAACTACCTCTTAAATGGATTAAATAGTTTAGATTGAAATAGTCATTTGGCATTGAACTGAATGGCTATTTCATTTTTAGTAATGAGATTCAATGAATTCAGCACTTAAAA
>JBBSDC010000307.1:0-2321 GCA_038249705.1 Bacteroidales bacterium
AGACCTTTCAGTGATGAATTATCCCTTAAGTGTGTTTCAATTTTAAAAAAACGAAAGTAATCATTCATGTATATTTCCAAGAAGGGAATATACAATTTTTAACAAATGTTTCAAATGTGAGACATTTGTTACAGGATGACACAAAAATGATATAAGCTGAAACATGATTGTTCGTTTAAAATTTACACGCCAATGTACTTTTGAATACGGAAGATTTATTTTTCCGACATGCTAAACTACAGATTAAATACTAAACAATTATGAGCCTCATTAAGCTGGTATCCTCCTTTACTGTTTTATTATGCATGACAATATCTTGTCATTCAGCACGCAAATCTGAAAATGTTTCTCTAAGCCGAATTAAAAACCAACTCAATCTTTTATCCGTAAATTTTAAGGATGCGAAAGCGCAGACAATCGATTCCGGTAAAGATTTTGTTTCCGTCAGAAGCCTGAACAGCGATGGATCTTTAAAAATTGTCCCTTCGAAAGACTGGTGCAGCGGATTTTATGCGGGTTCGTTATGGCTGGCTTCGGATCTGACGGGTGATGCCGGTTTGCAAAAGCTCGCCCGTGAGTTCACACTGCCGCTCGAAAATGAAAAATTCAACGGCGTAACCCACGATATGGGTTTTAAAATGATGAGCAGTTTCGGACAAGGTTACCGCCTTACAAAAGATTCTGTCTACCGCGATATTTTGATTCAGTCGGCCAAAACACTTACTACGCGCTTTAATGAGAAGATCGGGGCGATCCGTTCGTGGGATCATAACCAGGACAAATGGCAATACCCTGTCATTATTGACAATATGATGAACCTTGAACTTCTTTTCTGGGCTTCGAAGCAAACGGGTGATCAGCTCTATTATAATATCGCTGTGAAACATGCTGAAACAACATTGGCTAACCATTTCCGTGCTGACAACAGTTCATTTCATGTAGTTGATTATGATACCCTCACCGGCGCAGTTATTAAGAAGAATACACATCAGGGATTTTCGGATTCATCTGCATGGTCTCGTGGTCAGGCCTGGGGATTATATGGATATTCGATGTGTTACCGCGAAACCGGGATCGTGAGTTTTCTTTACCAGGCGGAAAAAATTGCTGACTTTATCCTAAACCATCCTAACCTTCCCGCCGATAAAATTCCTTACTGGGATTTTGATGCGCCTGCAACTCCGTCACGACCCAGGGATGTTTCTGCTGCAGCTATTACTGCTTCTGCGCTTTATGAACTGGCCCGGTTTGTTCCGCAGAAAAAGGAGTTCTACATTCAGAATGCTGATCAGATATTGAGAAGCCTTAATAATGAATACTCATCCAAATCAGGAGAGAATAAAGGATTTTTGCTTGGCCACTCAACCGGATCATTTCCCCATAATTCGGAAATTGATGTGCCTATTAATTATGCCGATTACTATTACCTGGAGGCACTTCTTCGGCAGGTAAATTTCAAAAAGCGAAATCAATAAATAAAGGTTTTATGTATTATTAATTGTCAAACTATGAAAAGAAAACGGTTTTTTTTAAAATTACTAATGGTTCTTATTCCATGGCTGCTTGCTGGTCTTTCAGCTGTGGCACAGAATAAGATGTATTCCGGAATAGTTACCGAGAAGAATGGTACCTCCATTCCCGGTGTAGCTGTTGTTGTTAAGGGCCAGAACATTGGAACTGTCACTGATTTTGATGGTAAATTTTCACTTTCTGTGCCTGCTGGTGCGAAGACGCTGGTATTTTCTTTCGTTGGATTAACATCACAGGAAATAACCTTAGGTACGAATACGACATTTTCTGTTGTTATGGAGGCCAATGTTGTTGGAGTTGAAGAGGTTGTTGTGGTGGGTTTCGGTACACAAAAGAAAGTGAACCTGACCGGTGCTGTGGCATCTGTAAAGATCGATGATAAAATTACGAGCCGTTCTTTACCCAACGTTTCTTCGAGCTTATCCGGATTGGTTCCCGGTCTTGCTGTAAATCAAAATACAGGTATGGCTGGTAAAAACAGTGTTTCCTTATTGATCCGCGGTATGGGTACTGTCAATAATGCCAATCCGCTTGTAGTTGTTGACGGTATGCCTGATGTTGACATTAACCGTGTCAATATGAATGATATCGAAAGTATTTCGGTTTTGAAGGATGCTACTTCGGCCGCTGTATATGGTTCGAGAGCTGCTAACGGTGTTATCCTGATAACCACCAAATCGGGTAAGGGGATGCAAAAGACGAGCATCAATGTTACAAGTTCTTACGCCGTAGAGGTCCCAACCAAAGCGTATGAGTTTATGGCTGACTATCCGCGGGCGCTTACGCTTCAC
>JBBSDC010000308.1:0-2319 GCA_038249705.1 Bacteroidales bacterium
TACCGAAAGGTTCGGGAAGGTATAATAGGCTTCAACCTGGTAGCCTTTTTCGTTTAATGGCTGCAGCACATGTGTGCTGCGATTCAACACCTTATAGGTATATTCCTTTACAAGTGCAGGCGGCTCATTGATGCCCGATCCTAAAAGGAAATTGTTGTAATTTTTATATTCTGCGCTTATTCCGGTTTTCTCAAAAACCAGGTTAATACTGCCATAAAACGCATAAGGCGATTGATCTGAAAAATCGGACAGAGTGTAATCATCGATATTTTTTGCAAATTCGGCATAGTATGAAACAACTGACGACACTTTCCCCGAAGCGGTAGTCATCGCATAAACTGAATTTCGATTGGAATTTTTAAGAGAGAGTACTGATGCTCCAAAAGTCTGGCCTTTGAAGGAATAATCGGAATAAATGGCTGCAATTTCATCAGGCCGTCTGGTTTTGAAATCCTGGTTAGGCGGAAAAACATAGCTTAACGGCCTGCCATAAATCAATTTTGTAGTAAAGTTTTTATACCTGAATTTTGTAACAATACCCAGAATATCGTGATTAAAATAATGCCTCGACCTGTAACTAAGATCTTCGAGAATGGCTCCGGGAATTTCGAAAGAGCGCAGCAGCAAACCCCGGCCTATAGTTTCGTAAAAATTGCCTATTTTAACCTGTAAAGGATCGGAATCGTATTGAAGTGAAAACTGAGTGATTTTGGTGTAATTACGATCACGAAAGGGCGAATAAAACTGCTCCAATGCCATGGATGCTTTAAAAGACTTGTAATAGTAACCAGCAACCGCCCTGTCATATAAAGTCGACAAGGCGGTTGTATCGCCAGGCAATTTCCCATACTGAAATTCCATCAGGTTTGAGCCTTTAAACTGGGCTTTGAGTGTTATGCCCGGGATAAATGCAAGAATACCAAAAAGAAGAATGTTTTTCAGCAATCCCATTACTGCCTGGCGTTAAGATTTTTCTCAATTTCAGCAATTATGATTTCGGCATCGCCGGTCACATATCCTTCGTGGGTCCACACTATTTTACCATCCGAATTCACGAGCAAAAGGGTTGGGTATGCCTGCAAACCCAGATCATTCATAACCTCCGTATTGATATCGAGCAATACAGGATATTTAATCTGCAGGGATTTACTGAGCGGTGCCACTTTTGCTACACTCCTCGGGCCGTCGCAGTTAATCCCGATTATTTCCACACCTTTACTTTTGTAAACATCATAAATTTTATTCAACTCAGGAATGGCCTTGAGGCAAGGCTTACACCACGATGCCCAGAAATCAATCAGGGTAAGCTTTTCTCCTTTCAGGTCAGCGAACGAACGTGTTTCGTTATCAAGAGTTTTCAGTTGAAAATTGTTTACTGTCTGTGCCTTTACCAGGGTGCATGCTATTAAAGAACAGATCATGATCAATGTCTTCATGTATTTTAAATATTAGTTGAGAAATTTGAAGTACAGTTTTAGCCGGGTCGGAAGCAGGTTTTAAGAGACTGTTTAAAATTAATATTGCCTTTTTTTACCCCCTCTTACTCCCCCTGTGCTTCAACTTCGCTCAGCATCATGAGGGAGAATGTGCTAATAAATATATTCTATAAAAGAAAAATTTAGAATTTAGCACAAATTACCCCCTCCCTGAAATCAGGGAGGGCTGGGGTGGGTTCATTTTAATAAATTTAAACAGTTTTTAGATCCCTAAAAGCATTTTTACTTTTTCTTTTACAGTCGTAATATCGCTGGCAGCTCCCTGGCTTCCGGTGAAAACAATATTGCCGCTTTTATCAATCACCACAAGCCTGTCGTACGTGGTTTTATAGCTTGATGCTACCGTAGACGCATCAAGTAACAATGGAAATGTTGCACCGGTTTTTGTCTTAAACGATTCAACCGAAGCCATATTTCCGTTCCATTGATCGAGGCCAAGTATCTGGTAATCGTTGCGTGAAGCAAAAGGCGTATGAAGCATACTGATAACAGATGGTGCAGCGGCAATGCAGGATGGGCAGGTATTTCCAAAGAAGAACAGAACTACAACCTTGTTGCTGTAATCGGAGAGTTTGGTGGTACTGCCCGAAAGATTTTTCAAAGCAAATTCAGGTGCATTGCCTCTTTCCGGAGGCGCCCCAAGCAGAGTTTCCACAAGCGCTTTCACAGTTGCTATATCCCCTGCGGCTCCCTGTGTTCCTGAGAATACAATCTTACCTGTTTTATCAATAACCACAATCCGGTCGTAGGTAGTTTTATAACTGGCGGCAACGCCCGAAGCAGCCAATAATAATGGGAAAGATACCCCTGTAGCAGTTTTAAA
>JBBSDC010000309.1:0-2306 GCA_038249705.1 Bacteroidales bacterium
AGCAATGTCTTTAGCCATAACGTTTTTTAAAAAAATTACTTACTCCTTTTCCACTTGCATAAAGCTAAGCTCCAAGGGTGTTTTACGACCGAATATTTTAACCATAACTTTTAGTTTCTTCTTCTCCACATTGATTTCCTCAATGGTTCCGTTGAAACCGTTAAATGGCCCGTCAGTCACTTTTACTGTCTCACCCACTATGAATGGTGTATCAAACTCTACTCCGCTTTCCTGCAACTCATCCACTTTCCCAAGGATACGGTTAATTTCGGACTGACGCATGGGAACAGGTTCGCCCCCTTTTGTGTCACCCAAAAAACCAATAACATTAGGTACATTTCTAAGCATATGGGCAATTTCGCCCACCAGTGCAGCTTCGATCAGAATGTAACCAGGGAAAAAATTGCGGTCTTTGGCCACTTTTTTCCCATTCCGGATTTGATAAACCTTTTCTACAGGGATTAAGACTTGGGATACAAATTCCTGCAGTCCAGAATTCGCTACTTCATTATCGATATATTCCTTGACCTTCTTTTCTTTTCCTCCAATAGCTCGAAGAACATACCATTTACGTTGATTATCGCTCATTACGGACCTCCGGAATATAATTAATAGAAAAAACTGTAAACTACCTTCATTAATCCTCTGAAGCCGGAATCAATGAAAAATATTAACAGTGCGATTATAAAGGAAGCAATCATTACTACTATAGCACTATTACGTAACTCATTCCATGAAGGCCATGAAACCTTATGTATAAGTTCGTTGTAAGAATCGTTAAAATAATTGAAATTCATTTGTATAGGACAAATTGCGTTAAAAAAATCAAATATTGACGGATAATTAAGAACCGACCTTAAAACAACTCCCGTTTAAGAATTTATCCGTAAATACAGTCCCAAACAAAGTTCGGGACTGTATCTGTTTCCTATTTAAAAATCGGATTATTTTAAAATCTCAGTTACCTGACCTGCACCAACGGTACGACCACCCTCGCGGATAGCGAAACGAAGACCAAGGTTCAAAGCTACCGGATAGATCAACTCTACAGTGATCGTTACGTTATCACCTGGCATGATCATTTCAGTACCTTCGGGAAGGTTGATCTCGCCGGTAATATCCAGTGTACGGATATAGAACTGAGGACGATATTTGTTGTGGAATGGAGTGTGACGTCCACCTTCTTCTTTTTTCAGAATATAAACCTCTGCTTTGAATGTTGTATGCGGCGTAATGGATCCTGCTTTGGCAAGAATCTGACCACGTTTGATCTCTTTTTTATCGACACCGCGAAGAAGAAGACCTACGTTATCACCTGCTTGTCCGTCATCAAGAATCTTACGGAACATCTCAACACCTGTACAGATAGTCTTACGGTTTTCTGCGCCAAGTCCAATGATTTCGATTTCGTCGCCGGTATGAATTTTACCAGTTTCGATACGTCCTGTTGCAACAGTTCCGCGACCTGTAATCGAGAAAACGTCTTCAACCGGCATAAGGAAAGGTTTATCAACATCACGGGGAGGAATTGGAATCCATGTATCGACAGCTTGCATCAGTTCCATTACTTTTTCTTCCCATTTTGGCTCACCATTCAATGCACCAAGGGCAGAACCTTGAATAACAGGAGTATTGTCACCATCAAATTCATAGAAGGAAAGAAGGTCACGAATTTCCATCTCAACAAGTTCAAGAATTTCAGGGTCCTCAACCATATCTACTTTGTTCATGAAAACAACCAGACGGGGAACATTTACCTGACGTGCAAGCAGAATGTGCTCGCGTGTCTGAGGCATAGGACCATCGGTTGCGGCAACAACGATAATTGCACCGTCCATCTGGGCAGCACCAGTTACCATGTTTTTCACGTAGTCAGCATGACCTGGACAGTCAACGTGAGCATAGTGACGATTTTCAGTTGCATACTCAACGTGTGCTGTGTTAATCGTGATTCCCCGTTCTTTTTCTTCAGGAGCGTTGTCAATCGAATCGAAAGATTTGATTTCGCAAAGACCTTTTTTTGCCAATACCATAGTAATAGCAGACGTAAGAGTTGTCTTGCCGTGGTCAACGTGCCCGATGGTACCAATGTTTACATGGGGTTTTGACCTGTCAAAATGTGCTTTAGCCATAACTTAATTTTTTTTTAACGTTTAATATTTATTCTAATCCTTATCAGAGCCGGTGATGAGAATTGAACTCATGACCTCTTCCTTACCAAGGAAGCGCTCTACCCCTGAGCTACACTGGCAAACTTGAGCGGGAGACGGGACTCAAACCCGCGACCCTCAGCTTGGAAGGCTAAT
>JBBSDC010000310.1:0-2280 GCA_038249705.1 Bacteroidales bacterium
AAACATTTGTAAAACCAAAAACATATTCTCCGCGTTCTTTTGGGATTAAAGAGTAATTGATGATTTGCTCTTCACCCGGTTTTAAAACCATCCTGACTGTAAAGTCGCGAATTTGAAACTGGACCGGAATTTCGTCAATGATTTCGACCCAAAGTTTGAAAAAGTGATTGTTGGTAATGTAGATCGCCACTTTATTTACATCGCCATTCGAAAGTTTTTCTGGTAGGCTCCGGCGCACCAAAACCAATTGCCGCCTGGTGAAAAACAGCAGGACGACATCGAAAATCAACAGTAAAACGAAAAACAGCAGCAATATTTTGGCAAAAAGAAACAATGGATCGTAAAATTGTCCAAAAACGAACAACATGACAATAAGGCTGCTTACTGCATACAGCCTGAATTGCGTATAAATATCTTTTATGAATTTAATCATCGACAGCCTATCGTGGAATTGATACAGAATTTATGATGTCAGAAATGATTTGCACTTCCGAAATTCCCTCCATCTCTTTTTCGGGCGTTAGATAGATACGGTGAATTAACACGGGAACCATAACTGATTTTATATCTTCAGGAATCACGAAATCGCGACCCTGAATTGCTGCGAACGCCTTACTTGCCTTTAAAATATTGATCGATGCACGTGGCGATGCGCCAAGGTACAACGACGCATGATTTCGTGTCTTGTTTACTATTTCGGCGATGTACTGCATCAGATGATCCTCAACATAAACCTGCTGTATTACTTTCTGAAAACCGACCACTTGTTGCGCCGTAATAACTGATACTAGGCCTTCCATCTCTTTTCCGCCCTGACGACGATGGGCATTTTTCAGGATATGCAGCTCATCTGTAACTGACGGATAACCAATAACCAGTTTAAAGAGAAAACGATCCATCTGTGCCTCGGGCAACCGGTAGGTTCCTTCGTGTTCAAGTGGATTTTGGGTGGCGAAAATCAAAAAGGGAGCTTCCATGAGGTAGGTCTTGCCATCAACTGTAACCTGTTTTTCTTCCATCACCTCGAACAGAGCCGATTGTGTTTTCGCAGGCGCACGGTTAATCTCGTCGATAAGCACGATATTCGAAAAAACAGGTCCTGCCTTAAATTCAAATTCCGAACTTCCCGAATTAAAAACAGTCGTCCCGGTGACGTCCGACGGCATTAAGTCGGGTGTAAACTGAATACGTGAAAAATTGGTTGAAATAAGTTTCGACAGCATTTTGGCGGTCAGCGTTTTGGCTATTCCGGGAACTCCTTCGAGTAAAACATGTCCGTCAGCAAACAGTGCTACAATCATAAGTTCAATCAGCTGATCCTGGCCTATGATTACCTTTGTCATCTCTTTTTTGATCTCATTCACTTTTTCACATAATAAT
This sequence comes from Bacteroidales bacterium, assembly GCA_038249705.1. GTDB lineage: Bacteria > Bacteroidota > Bacteroidia > Bacteroidales > UBA4417 > UBA4417. Next base: position 1,381 of record JBBSDC010000310.1, read on the forward strand.
TTAAGACCAATCCGGTCTTCAAAATATTCCTGGTTTTCCATTTGAAAAATTTATAAACATTGTTTGTAAAACATTTCCATATCGCGATTAAATTCCACGAGCCCTTCATCCGATACCTTTTGAGCCGTTTCAAAATATCGCATTATATTTAATAGTTGCCCGACCATTTCGATGGGGACACCCGATTTGGCAGAAACCAGCGCTTTGCATTCATCTGTAGCCGAAATGTTTGATAAAAAGTAATGTTCGCGTAAGAACTCTTTAAAAAACAGGCTTTTTTTCCGGGCCAGGTCGGCGTTGTTTCGTTGCTTAAAATACAGGCTCCCAAGCGTCTTTACAAATTGCAGCGACCGGTTTTCGGGTGGTTTTATCACCGGAATAATCCGTTGCCGCCGTTTCGATTCAATCACCAGGTAGAGCAGTAACGTCAGAAGCAAAAGATAATAAGCCGATTGCAGGGGAGCCTGCGAAAGGATATATCGCATTGGAGAGGTATTATTGAAGCGATCGGGTTTATAATAATTGTCCCATACGGTTTTTCGGATTGGAAGGTAAGACAACACCTTTGAAGCATACGCTACATTGCCGTACAAAAGATGATAGTTCGTAAAAACCAGGGGTTGTGTGTGCAAATAAATTTTACCCAAACCATATTTTATACAGATGAAATTCACTTTCCCGTTGCGGTTTGTCCCTAATTTCCGAGTAATTAAAGTATCAAAAGCTGTGAAATAAACCTGCGGCATTCTTTTATTGTAAGGGTATCCCGAATCGTTCCGGAGTTCAGGATCCAGGAGGTATAAGGTTTCTTTTCCGCTACGATAAACAGAAGTGTCGATAACCGGTGATTCTAATCGAATTTTCAGACTATCAAGCAACGAATGACCATAGCTGCCGGAA
>JBBSDC010000311.1:0-2247 GCA_038249705.1 Bacteroidales bacterium
GGCGACGATCTGAAGCAGAGACTTGAAGTACAACTATTATTAAGTAGCGAACATTGGTTTGCGCAAAAACATATCCTCTGGCTCGAACAGGTAATGCAAGGAGAACCATTGATGAGCGGCAAACTGGTTCTGGATACTGAAGTTATTGAACTGCTTACCGCAGGCGTAATAAGTAAACCACGGTTCAGTATTGATTTTCCGGCGGAACATATTGAAACTGAAATGGATTGGGACGACCTGGTTCTGCATCCGAAAACATTAACCCAGATTAAAGAGATTGAACATTGGATAACGCACAGCCAAACTCTTTTGCACAATTGGGGAATGAAAAAACGCATCAAACCTGGCTTTCGCGCCTTGTTTTACGGCCCACCAGGTACAGGAAAAACTCTCACAGCCAGCTTATTAGGGAAATATACCGGTAAAGATGTTTTCAGGATTGATCTTTCGCGGGTAGTATCTAAATATATTGGAGAAACGGAGAAAAACCTATCGAGCCTTTTTGATAAAGCTGAAGATAAAAACTGGATTCTATTTTTTGATGAGGCGGATGCCCTTTTCGGGAAACGGACTGATATCCGCGATGCTCATGATAAGTATGCCAACCAGGAAGTAGCATATCTTTTGCAAAAAATCGAAAATTACAATGGGCTTGTAATACTGGCCACCAATCAGCGAGGTAATATTGATGAGGCATTTGTGAGGCGTTTCCAGACCATAATCCATTTTCCGATGCCGGGAGCCACTGAGCGTGAAGGGATTTGGAACAAAACTTTCCCAAAGCAGATTGATATTGATCCGGATATTAACTGGCAACACATCGCTTCCCGTTACGAACTTACCGGGGCCGGAATTATTAATGTTGCTCATTATTGTGCCATCGAAGTGCTTGCAAGCAAAAAACACCATCTTAGCCTGAAACAATTGGAAGCTGCTATTATGCGTGAATATATTAAGGAAGGGAAAGTTATCTGAAGAAACCCTTTGTGTATCAAGTTCAGCTAAAAAACCAGGATATCTCCTTAAAGGCACAGTTATCAAATCCATCCTGACTGATCATAAAAAGTTGTTCGAAAATGCTGAAGCATCTAAACAAAAATAGTATTACCTTTGCCAAAGTTTTAACAAGATTCTCTCCGGATTTTTTTATACATAAAATAGATTTTCTGCGAGCCGGTTATAAAACCAGCCAACAATAACATCAATCTCAGCAAATTACTTCTTTACTTTTATTTCCAAAAGGCCATCAGGCAATATATGCAAAACACATACAGTATGGAATACAACACCACCCGCGACTCATTAAAGATTTCTGAGTATGGACGGAATATTCAGAATATGATCATGCATATTACCACGCTCACCGACCGCGAGCAGCGTAACCGCATGACAGCCACACTTGTTAATATCCTTGCTATCATGAATCCTGATATGCGCGACCAGGTTGATATCAAACATAAATTATACGATCACGTTCACCTGATGTCGGATTTTACACTCGATATTGATTCTCCTTATCCCGTTCCTCCACGCCCCGAAGAAGCACCCAAACCAGCACGTGTTCCCTATACTCAGGAAGCTATAAAACTAAGACCATACGGCAAATATATGCAGCGCATGATCGAAAAAGCCGTTGAATACGAAGAAGGTGAAGAAAAAGACGAACTGGTAAAAACCATCGCCAACAACCTCAAAAAAATGTATCTCAACTGGAATCGCGATTCAGTTAACGATGAGTTGATACACGAACATTTAAGCCTTCTTTCGGGTAAAAAATTAAAACTCCGCGACGACGACCGCCTGCATTCAACCACCGATATACTGAAAGCAAACAAGCAGGTACTAGATAAACCTAAAGCAACCCCGTTCAAACGCCGCAAATTCACCGGCAAAAATAACGAAAGCAACAATAACGGGCGGAAGAAGAAATTCGGAAAATCCTGAGGATCAAAGGACTATATACCAAAATTCAAAATTCAAATTCAAATTCCAATTCCAAATACCAAAAGCCAAATTCCAAGTTTCAAATCCAAAAAAGCAATTCTGTGTCCTTTATTGTAAAGGACATTATCTGCTCTAAAATGTATTTTTTGAATCAGAGATTTTCTTTTTAACTAGTATTGCATACCTGCTTACTTCTTCACAAGTTCAAACAATTCTTTTCTTAAACTTAAGCACCGCACGGCCAAATTTTATAATTTCGGCGAACTTATCAATTCCTGTCTTATGAGTTCGTTCGAAATACAC
>JBBSDC010000312.1:0-2242 GCA_038249705.1 Bacteroidales bacterium
CACTATCCGGCAAAAGAGTACATTGAACTATGTGTTAATAGGCAGTACTGTAGCACTTTTAATTATATCGTTACTTTCTTACCGCACTTATACACAAAAACGAAAATTGCAGCAACAAAAAATTACCGAACTGGAAAACGAAAAATTATTACTTGCCACACAATCTATTTTAAAAGGCCAGGAGGAAGAACGAAGCCGCATGGCAAAAGATTTACACGATGGCCTGGGCGGATTATTGAGTGGTGTTAAACTTCAATTAGGAGCTATGAAAGGAAATTTAATTTTATCGGAAGACATGGGCAAAACATTTAACAACGCCCTTGGCAAGCTGGATGAATCCATCAGCGAAATGCGCCGTGTGGCTCATAACCTGATGCCCGAAGCATTGATGAAACTTGGCCTGCAGCAGGCCCTGCAGGATTACTGTGAAGGTTTATCAGAAGGGCAGTCCTTTGTTATTAACGGCCAATTTCACGGGCTGGAAAAAAGAATGGATGCTGCCACCGAAGTGGTGGTGTATCGCATAGTGCAGGAACTGCTTAACAATGCAGTGAAACATTCCAATGCCCCCACCATACTGGCGCAGGTAATGCGGCAGGAAAATAATCTCACTATTACGGTAGAAGATAATGGTGAGGGCTTTGACAAAGAAGCGGTGTTGCAGGGAACCGGTTTAAAAAATATCCGCTCCAGGGTAGATTACCTGAAAGGGCAACTGGATATTCAAACAGCACCCGGTAAAGGAACTTCGGTACATATTGACTGTATAATTGAAGACAATGGATAAGATAAAAGTGCTGGTGGTAGATGATCATCCCATGGTGCTGGAAGGAATGCGCAGCATGCTAATGCAAATAAATTTTGTGGCACTTTGCGGTGCTGCAAGTAATGCCTATGAAGCAATTGAAAGTATAAAAGAGCACATACCGGATATTGTAATCACCGACATAAATATGCCCGAGATAAGTGGTATTGAACTGGCATTGAAAATTAAAAATGAGTTTCCGCTGGTGAAGGTAATTGCCATGAGTACTTTTAAAGAGCGAAGTTATATTTCTCAAATGATACAGAACGGTGCATCCGGGTACCTGGTGAAAAGTGCATCAAAGGAAGAAATTGAAGAAGCTATTTTAAGTGTACATGAAGGAAAATTGTATATGAGCCTCGACATAAATCTATCTTCCGCCGATAAGGAGGAAATGGACAATATGCCTGTAATCAGCAGCAGGGAAAAAGAAGTGCTGGAGTTGATTGCTGATGGTATGACCAACCCACAGATGGCCGCAAAATTATTTTTAAGCCTGCATACCGTAGATAGCCACCGGAAAAATCTGCTCACAAAATTTGGGGTAAACAATACAGCCAGTTTGATTAAACTGGCTGCGAAGTATGATATGGTGTAAGCTGGTTTTTTTAGCTCATTGTTTGCTTTGCCAAATTGCTCCATAACATTGGTAACATCATTAGATACGTGGTAAGCCAGTCTTCATTTATTATAATGCAGCATAAAAATACTATTCAGTAGTAGCCCTCACAATCCCTTAAAAAAGGGAGTTTATAATTGAAACTACTTTTTCGCCGCTGTTGGTGTTCACTACTCACTCTATCCGACAGCCTCAACCATCAGACGCCGTCGTTTGGTGTTCTCACCAACGACATCAATCTTAAGAGTGCTTGTTTCCTTTTTTCAACCCATATAATGTGTTAGCATTTTAAAGTGATCTACACCTGTTTCATAAAATAACGCAGATGAATAATGATATTCTTCTGGGTAAGATGATAAACCAGCTTTAACAGGATTGTCATGAATGTATTCCAACTTTTGGAGGAAAATATTTTTCGAGCTTAGTGCTACGCTTAGCGGGTTTCTTTTCCATATTTGGAATTGCCCCTCGCCTCGGTTCGTGTCTCCACGAACCGTATCTCCGTAATTTGTACAAAGTTATTTGAATAAAATATTAAGTTTGTTTTATCATGGACAAACGTTTATTTGAAATTAAAAGAAAAAATTACATTGAGATAGGCGAAATATTTTTTTGGACAGCAACAATTAATCAATGGCAAAAATTACTTCAAAATGATGAGTATAAGAATGTCATTATAAGTTCACTTGAGTACCTGATCAATGCAGGTAAAATAGATGTATTTGGATTTGTTATTATGCCCAATCATATTCATTTACTGTGGCGCATTAGGGAAATGAATGGCAAAGAAACTACACAAGGATCATTTTTGAAATATA
>JBBSDC010000313.1:0-2199 GCA_038249705.1 Bacteroidales bacterium
TGTAACACCTACATTGTCGGTAGAAGCTGTCCATGAAAGAGTAAAACTATTTGCGGCAATATTGCTAGCAACCAATCCTGTTGGGGCCGATGGCACCTGGGTATCAGGAATTGAAGTTGTAACTGAAAATGGAGCACTGGCTTCTGAAACATGACCCGCAGCATCTTTAGCTTTTATTGTAAATAAATAGGTTGTACTAGCTGTTAAACCAGTAATAGCAGCAGAAGTTGAAGTAACGGATGTTTTCAAAACATCGTCCTGATATACATCATAACCTGTAACTCTAACATCATCAATAGATGCTGTCCATGAAATAGTAGCAGTAGTACTGGCAATATTGCTTGCAACTACATTTGATGGAACAGTTGGGGCTTGAGTGTCAATAACAGGAACGCCTGACCATGATACTCCCAGTTCTATAAGTTTTTGCTGACAAAGCGGTGGTCCCTCCCACCCTTTTCCAAAATCAGAAAATGATTCTATTTCCATCCCTAAACGTTTCCCATTTGAGTCGAATGCGCCAATGGTCGCATCTCCATTGTTGCCAGACCAGCTTGCATCTGGGATGAAATGCTGTAAAAATGTTATATCATTCCAATTGCGCGGGTCTTTGTTAATGCTATCAGATAAATTTGGATAACTAACTCCAGGAACATTGCTGCTTGTCGTAACGTTATCTGCAGTGGTTACACCTGTGGGGGTGATCCACAAAAATCCATTACAGGTTGGGGAAAGAAGTGTGTTATGGAATATCCTTCCATAGTCAAAGTGTATACGAATATTGGCACCATAAATACCATTAAAGAAGGATACATTTCCACTAACCTGGTAATCGCGAGCAATTTCAGTTACACCTTTCCATGCATCCTGCCATGGACCAAGGCGCTGAGAATCCTCTGTTGTATAACCGCCTGTGATGTTCCCCATGACCCATACTTTTTCGGACCAGTGTCCAATCTGAATTGCGTTTTTCGTTACTCCGCTGTTTGGCTGCGCCATAATTTTGTTGCCAATGACTTTAAAATCAATTGATCGATCATAGCTACTTCCATGTTCGGAGCAAATGTCGATCCCATCTTCATTTCCGCCCGACATCATAATAGTGTTGTCTATAATCCAGTGGTGACTGCCAATATCATATTCATAGGTAGCTGCATTCCAGCTTTCTGCATGCAGTACTATTACATCTTCTTGACTGTATGCAACATCATGCAGATAATTACTTATAATCGAAATATGGTTTACTCTTTTAAATCCAGCTATCCCTTGTTTGCCTTGCCCTGATACTTCGTTGTTATATATAATGGTATGCGAAGTTCCACTACGGACAATAATTTGTTTACAGTGCAGGTCGCGTATCATCAAGTATGTACCGCCATAGAATTGAATGTTATCCAATCTTGGTTTGTTTGCTGTCAAAGATCCATATGCACCGAATACGATACGTTTGCCATCAGCTCCGTTTATGTCATAAAGATCAGTCTGAGCGTTGGCATATACAAGTCCTCTCTTGAATAAATAATGTGTCCCTTGAGCTGCGGTTCCAGCATGGGTACTTACTTTTGAGACAGATTTCCATGGACTGGAAATACTTCCCGTATTGGAGTCATTTCCATTTTGACTGTCAATATAGAATTTTGGGTACCCTAACGAATTAGGATCTTCAACACTAGGACCGCCTTCAGCGTATGATAGAGTTCCTTGTGCATTTGCCGTACTGAATATAACCAAACTAAACAATAGTAAAAATACCATTTGTAGTGTAAGATTTCTTGTCATAATTTCATTGATTTGTTTATAGCTATTTAAGAGATGAGTGTGATAAAAAATCAGGAGGTGTTAAAAAACAAACCTCCTGATTGAAATGACTTATTTAATTGTAAATTTCTGATTATTTATGCTTTGACTATCGCTAACCTTAACAATATAGAATCCTTTATTAAGAATACCATTTGTAATCAAGTTCATTTTCGAAGCATTTTCGATTGAACGGCTGTAGAACATTTTGCCGTTGATGTCGAAAATTTCAACAGTTGCCTTTTCCAATTTGGCACCAAAGTCAATGGTTAACTCACCATTTTGAGCCAATGGATTAGGATAAACGCTGAGTTTCATGTTCGAAGACAATGCGATTTCAGCACTATTTATATTAGCCGATTTCAACACACCGTCAATCATAAAGTTGGTAATAGCTATACA
>JBBSDC010000314.1:0-2122 GCA_038249705.1 Bacteroidales bacterium
AATTGGTTTCATCATTCTGTCAAAATCCGGTTCCGCAACCAAAAGAGCAATTGTTGTTGCTTCAAAACCAACCGCCGAACAGTATATCCTGGGTGAAATCATTTCTCAGATGATTGAAAAGAATACGGATATACCTGTAAAACGAATGTTTGGAATCGGCGGTGGCACTTCCAATATTCAACCGGCGTTATTGTCTGGCGAAATTGATATTTATCCTGAATATACCGGCACCGCATGGTTGTTTGTACTGAAGAAACCACAAATCCGCAATCCCGACAGTTTATATTCAGCGCTGAAAACGGCATATACGGAGCAATACGGCCTTACCTGGGCCTGCCGTTTTGGTTTCAACAATACATTTACCCTGGCTTTACCCGAAGATATTGCCAACAAGGAAAATATCAAAACATTTTCGGACCTGGCATCAAAAAGTAATCCGTTTACATTTGGCGCTGAATTTGATTTTTACGAACGCGAAGATGGTTTTAAAGGACTTTCGGCAGTTTATCCCTTCAACTTTAAAAACAAGGTTGAACTCGATGTGAACCTGAAATTCCAGGCTCTCGAAAACCACACGGTGGATGTTATAAATGCATTTTCAACCGATTCGCGTATCCGGCAAATGAAACTGCGTGTGCTACGCGACGATAAGAGTTTCTTTCCGGCATACCAGGCTGGCATTGTAGTAAGGAATGAAATACTATTGCACTATCCTGAACTGGTTGATTTATTCAAGCGTTTGAACGGCACAATTGATGATGCAACGATGCTGGAATTAAATTATGAAGTGGAGATCGCTAAGAAAACACCGGAAGAAGTAGCTGCTTCGTTTTTAAAGGCAAATAACTTACTGAACTAAAAATGCGAAATGCATAATCCTATTATCGAAATATCAGGCGTAACAAAATCGTACCAGGCCGGAAACCTTGTACTGCGTTCTGTTTCGTTAACTATTCCGGAAGGCGCTTTTATCACGATCATTGGTCCAAGCGGTTGTGGAAAAACAACTTTGCTGCGGTTGATCAATGGCATGACCGATTTTGATTCAGGGCAGGTAAAAGTGATGGGAACTGACATCCGGCATTGGGATAAAATACAGCTCCGGCGAAATATAGGCTATGTAATACAGCAAGGCGGCCTTTTCCCGCACCTTTCGGTAAAGCAAAACATGGAATTTGTTCTGAGTATTTCGGGGAATGAAAAAGAGGCACAAAATCAACGGGTGGCCGAGTTAGCTAAAATGATGGGATTTGATGCGCAACAACTCGGCAATTATCCTGATCAGCTAAGCGGAGGGCAGCAGCAGCGCGTAGGAGTAGCAAGGGCTTTGGCCGCCAATCCAAAAATTGTACTGATGGACGAACCCTTTGGTGCACTCGATAACATTACGCGCCGAAACCTGCAAAGTGAAATCAAACAGATGCATCGCGATTTGGGTCTCACCTTTATCATGGTTACGCACGATTTACACGAAGCTTTTTCTCTGGGTACGCAAGTGGCAATAATGAACGAAGGGAAAGTAGAACAATTTGCCGAACCCGGGTTTATTAAAGCAAACCCTGCCTCGGGTTGGATTAAAGATTTCATTACACTCTGAACCATTTCAAAATTGATTATCTTCTTAAAATTAACCAAATAATTAAATCAGGTAAAACAACATCATATGAAAACAAAACTGTCATTAATTGTATTAATAAGTCTATTGATGCTTAGCCACTCAGGTTTGCAGGCACAAGTCCCGGCTGTGTCAGATCCTTCCGATAAACTTGTCGTACTTTGGACCAGCGACGACCCTTATGTTGCCGAACGGGTAGCGCTTATGTACACACACGCAGCAAAAACTCAGGGTTGGTTTAAAGATGTTACACTGATAATCTGGGGACCTTCTGCAAAACTAACTTCTGAAAATATAAAAATTCAGGAAAAACTGAAAGCCATGCAAGATGATGGTGTAGTGATAGAAGCTTGCATAGCATGTGCTAATGCCTATGGTATAGCCGATGATCTTAAAAAATTGGGTTACGACGTGAAAGGAATGGGGAAACCATTGACAGATTACCTGAAAAGCGGGGCAAAAGTACTTACATTTTAGAATAATTTTTATTTCGAAAGCAAACATTCA
>JBBSDC010000315.1:0-2059 GCA_038249705.1 Bacteroidales bacterium
ATTGGCGGGATACGTTACTTCGGCCGCATCGGAGTTGGTTCTGCTTTTAAAATAGGTTCCAAATCTACCGATGAGGTAACTGCAACAGGTGGGGTAACTACTACTAATCCTAAAAAGACGTACGATAAAATAAGTTTCGTACGCGAATCCTTAATTATCGGTGCTGGTGGCATATACGAACTGAATGAAGGCCCGAAATTAGGTCTGGAATTAACTTTTAATAACGGATTCACAAACATCCTGACTGAGAAAAACGAAAAAGCAATGCCTAATTCGCTGGAACTTGCTTTCTCTATAATTTTCTAACATAAAATATTTTCTTTTTTTCAGCCCGGGTATTCATCCGGGCTTTATTTTTGCATAAAAGTTACGCCATGCGCATAGCCCTCGCTCAACTAAATTATATTATCGGTGATTTTGACCTGAATACCGCTAAAATTATTGATGCCATTGAAAAATGCAGGCAACAAGGCGCCGACCTGGTTGTATTTGCCGAGTTATCGGTATGCGGGTACCCGCCCCGCGATTTCCTGGAATTCGATGATTTTATTGAGAAAAGCTACCAAGCTATTGATACGATTGCAGCACACTGTACCGGAATTGCCGCTATTGTCGGCGCTCCTTCGCGAAACCCGGATGTAAAAGGAAAAAGTCTTTTTAATTCAGCCTGGCTGCTGGCTGAGGGTAAAGTTCAGGCAATGGCTCATAAAGCGTTGTTGCCAACTTACGATATTTTTGACGAATACCGGTATTTTGAACCTAACCGGCAATTCAACTGCATAACTTATAAAGGAGTAAAAATTGCCCTTACAATTTGTGAAGATATCTGGAACCTGGTTCCTGATCCAATTTATATTTCAAATCCAATGGATATTCTGGCTAAGCAGGATCCGGATATCATGATCAATATATCAGCATCGCCATTTAATTACGAGCAAAAAACTATCAGGCCTGAAATCCTCCAGGCCAACACAGAACAGTACAAAATTCCTTTGGTTTATGTAAACCAGGTAGGTGCTCAGACTGAACTGTTATTCGATGGCAATTCGTGCGTACTCGACAGCATGGGAACAAGAGTTGCCGGATGCAAAGCTTTTGACGAAGATATCTGCATGGTAGATTTTAATCCGGATAACAGATCGGTTTCTTCAGATTCGCCTGTTGTAGATGAAAATCAATCTAAAACAGCTTTGATCCACGATGCTCTCGTGATGGGGATCAGGGATTATTTTGCAAAAATGGGTTTTTCGAAAGCCATACTTGGCCTTTCGGGAGGAATTGATTCGGCTGTAACTCTATCCCTTGCTGCCGAAGCTTTGGGGAAAGAAAATGTGTATGCAGTCCTCTTGCCATCCGAATATTCATCGGATCATTCCATTGACGATGCTGTTGCTTTAGCCAAAAACCTGGATTGCAAATACGACACAATCAGTATTGATGATGGCTATTCTGCTTTACTCGGATCGCTGCAACCTTTTTTCAAAAACTTGCCTTTTAACGTTGCTGAGGAAAATATTCAGGCCCGCACTCGTGCTGTTTTGCTGATGGCTCTGGCCAATAAGTTCGGTTATATTTTACTCAATACTTCCAACAAAAGTGAAGCGGCTGTCGGGTACGGCACCTTGTATGGCGATATGTGCGGCGGCATTTCGGTGCTGGGCGATGTTTACAAAACCGAAGTGTATGAACTGGCATACTATATTAACCGAGAAGATGAAATTATCCCGCTAAATAGTATTACAAAACCGCCTTCAGCCGAACTCCGCCCCGGGCAGAAGGACAGTGATTCGCTTCCCGAATATGATATTCTCGACCAGATATTGTATAACTATATTGAACTGCGCCAGAGTCCGTCAGATTTGATCGAAAGTGGTTTTGACGAAAATATTGTTAAACGCGTTCTGAAAATGGTGAATATGAATGAATGGAAACGCCATCAAACCCCGCCAATCCTGCGTGTTTCGCCCAAAGCTTTCGGGCAGGGACGAAGAATGCCGATTGTGGGAAGGTATTTGTCATAAATACAAAACAAAACATAAAGCGATACCAGATATTTTCC
>JBBSDC010000316.1:0-2027 GCA_038249705.1 Bacteroidales bacterium
ACAAAAAATCGGAATTGGACGGGGTTTTAGCAGCTAATGCATATCAGTTAAATTATCAGAGTTTAATCAAGCCCTTTAAATAAGGCCAGGGAGTTTATAGATTGATACTTTATTTTTGCTTTACGGTGTATTTACCATCCGGCAAATTTTACCGGTTCGAAAATTTCCAGACCGTTTTTGAGTAAAATTCTTTACCTGGTCGAAGTATCACATCCGGGAAATCAGCATGATTCATTGAATCAGGGTAGTGCTGGGTTTCAAGGCAAAATGCAGTATGATTTGTGTGTGGCACTCCACATTTCCCTGAGATTGATCCATCAAACCAATTAGCTGTATAAAGCTGAACTCCTGGTTCAGTTGTAAAAACATCTAATACTCTGCCTGATTTCGGTTCGCACACACTTGCTGCCAAAGCCAGGCTTCCTGTCTGATTCCTAAGTACAAAATTGTCATCATATCCTTTATGAAGTTGTCTAATTCTTTCGCCAATCTGACGTAGTTTGGTAAAATCAAATGGAGTTCCGGCAACAATTGTCAGATTTCCTGTGGGTATGCTATTGTCATCGGTTTCAGTAATCATATCAGAATTGATCATAAGTTCATGCAAATATATTTCGCCTGAACCTTCGCCTCCAAGGTTGAAATATGCGTGATTGGTAAGATTAACAGGTGTTGGTTTATCCGTAACCGCAAAAAACTCTATACTGATTTCATTTTTATTATTTAGTGTATAAATGGTTTTTACCTTAAGATTACCAGGAAATCCTTCTTCGTTATCCGCACTCAGGAATGTAAGCGTTAGCCAGGCTTTGTCATTGTCATGAAAAACTTCCGCTTCCCATAGTTTTTGGTGAAATCCTTCAAACCCTCCATGTAATGAGTATTCTCCCTGGTTAGCCGATACTTTATATTCAATGCCATCAATAGTAAAACATGCACCACCAATGCGGTTGCAGGTACGCCCAATTATACAATTAAAATAGCTAGGGTTTTCCATCCATCCTTCCCAGGACGTCATTCCAAGCACAACGTCGGCTATTGATCCTTTATTATCAGGCACTTCCAGTGAAATTACAGTGCCACCATAATTAGTGATTTTCATTTTAATCCCGCTCTCATTTTCAAGAGTGAATAGTAATGCTTCGCTTCTATCAGGCAGGAAACCGAAATGCTCACTTGATGTTTTCATTGCTTAGGTTTAAAAATTTCGTTATCAGAAGTTAATATCACAAGGTCAAATGAACCTCTTATTAGATTTTAAAAGTATCCAATCAGCAAATATATAAAATTTGTTTAGCATTTCCAGCACTCAAAAAATGTGAATGCATTTTTTTTAACTAACTTGCTGCTATATTTAACCTACAAAATTCATGTGTCATTTAAGGTCTCTGATCCTATCTTTACAGTCATTTATTTCGTTGGTATTACAATCGCAGATATTGTTTCCCGTCCAAAACTTTGCTCCTGATGTTTATCATGGAGAAACGCAAAATTGGGATATAGGCCAATCTCCTGAAAGCTTTTTACTGCATCCATAAGCGGACAAACCGCTGGTTCTAAGCTCAGTTCAGCCTTTAAATTTTTCTGTGCAGGCGGAAAGTCGGTAACAAAATATCTTTAATATGTTGTTGGAAATACCTGTTTGACAGGAGTGGAAACCTTGCTTGAATTCAGGCAGTCCGTTTACCTAAATCCTGCACAAACTATACTGCATCTGCAACTGGCAGGCGAGCGAAACCATATAATTTTATCTGATATACTTGGAAATAGGTTATTTGAAGGTGAAGTTCAAAACTTACACACGCAGGATATGAGTAGTTACAAAACAGAAATCTATTTCTTAAGAATTGAAAATGCTAAAGGAATCCGGTTTATGAAAGTTGTAAAACCTTAAATCCGCAAGAAAGTTACCAACAAAATACGCCAAAACATTGTGTATAAGTTATATACACAACATTTTGACGGTATAAAAAGTTCACCTATCTTAGTGCTATCAAACAAACCAAGTAGGAATAATAACTTTTTCA
>JBBSDC010000317.1:0-1981 GCA_038249705.1 Bacteroidales bacterium
CAGTCAGATTCATTTCAACTCATCAATAACCTGTTTTTCGGCCATGCCTCCAAAGCAATGATAGCCGGTAGTAAAGCAACAAAACAAGCTATTCCAGGCATGCCTGATACTTTTCTGCGACCAGCTTATTCAGCACAGTTGCATATACATGAAACTCCTGGATTAACAACTGCCGAAGCTTCCTCTTCGCAGCTGGATTTCCCAGGTGCTATTGCCTCCAAGTCATTTAAGTTAAACCAAAATCACAGCCTATGAAAAATTGAAAAGAGATAGAATAGCTGCCGGAAGGCAGCAAAATACAAATAGTCAATTTTAGCAACCACATTCTTACGCGTACAAATTAAAATGAAAAATTCAATTTTTAAACAATTTGAAATACCCAAATCACTAATTAATAATAACAACAATTAATACTTAAACAAAATGAAAAAGCAAATTGTAATTATCGTGATAGCGTTATTCGCTATCAGCTTCCCAACTGTCTTCGGACAAGTAATCGTTCCCACCCCTCGTGCTGTTGATGTAACATGTCTTGGTGCTGATGCCCTCCATCCCGTGGCCGGCACACCCTATAATTATGAAGTAAATGTACCTACTCCTTCAGGAACCATGGAATATAAATGGCTAGTAACCCAAGACAAGGATTTTATAAACGCCGGTAACTTGACAACAAACATTGAAAATACTACCGGATCTTTCCTGGCATCAACAGGAACTGGTTATAACAACACTGTAGCAGGTACATCGACCTTGTCATTAACCTGGAAATCATTTGTTTTTGATCCTGCAATGCCGGTATTTGTTGTTATCCAGGTAAAGAGCACAGCTGTAGGTGCTTGTAATCCCAACAACCTGAAAGTATTCAAGATCATGCCTATCAATTCATTTACTCTTGATGTTGCTAATGTCAGAGCCGACATGACGGTAGCACCTTATAACACTAATATTGATCGTTGTTTATCGAACATGGTTTCATCAATTTATGATGTAACTGATGGGTTGATAAAAACCGATTATGGATATGATTATCTTTATTTCGTAGTAACAGCAGCCAATTTTTCCACTTCCTGGAGGCCAAGTGTTCGGTTATCAGGGATTGAATCAGGTGAGACTGTGACAAAAGTTGAATGGTTTCGTCCGACTGATACCGGATTCGGAAGTGCAGAAGATATGCCTCTAGTTGGTACCGATTATGTTTCCACCAACCCTGTTCTTGCACTTGATGCATCAGGAACAGTAGGCTCAGATGGTGAAGGAATTGTAATCCGTGTTACAGTAGATCACACCGATGGTGCGAATATTTATGAAGGAATCGCCGATGAAACTATTACACTTGCAGTGGATGGTAAAACTATGCTATCACTAGCACCTGCAGCACAATTGGGCGATATTCATTTTTCCTCTACAGCCCCGGTTGCTAGCTTATTGTGCGGTAAAGAAGACGGATTTCAATTTGATTTGGCTGCTCAGGTTCTGAAAGCCAGGCCAGCTATCAATGCAGTTTCCCCAACTCCTTTTGTAGGAACTAAACCGTAACGGTTTAACATTTTACAATTGCTTTTTCAAATCTGAAAATTTCCTCCGTTCGTTACACAGGCGAACGGAGGAGGTGGAAGGTAGCAAAGAGCACGAAACACATACCACGCATGATCCTTAATGCTTGAAACCTATGGTTAAAAAATAGCATTTCGTTTTTTTCTGAGGGCAGTTTCGGCACACCCGGAAACTTGGCCCGCTTTGCGTTGTATGGCGTTACTCTACTGTAACAGAACCTTGGTTCTGTATATGTCGGATCATATCAAATTGATAATGAGTGCGATAATCGTGTAAGCCAGATGAAACAATTCACCTTCTCCGCGAATGTGCGGTGGCGGCTACCAGCAAGCGATTGTGTATGGTAAGCATGCCCGGTTGGTGTAGTATCTGAAAAAGTTTGCAAAATCGTATTCTCGTGTTCGAAGCTGATCCGAAAGGCTCAAAA
>JBBSDC010000318.1:0-1980 GCA_038249705.1 Bacteroidales bacterium
CGGGGATTCGATATGTTTTGGATCGCCGGGGGTAGTGGCCTTATTTCTGTTCTTGCTAAACTTACAGGTGCAGGCTGGTTGGTGGCGCTTTCGGGGCAAATGGAGCATGTAACCTGGGAAGGTTTTCATTTATATGACCTGATTTTCCCATTATTCATGTTTATTGCCGGTATTGCCATTCCTCTGTCCGTAAAGACCAAATTACTAAAAAATGTGTCCCAAAAGGAGTTAATTTTGATAGCCTTTAAACGAATGATAATTTTGATAGTATTAGGGTTTCTGTTTAATGGTGTTTTCCGCAATGGTTTTGAAAATGCCAGGTACGCCAGTGTACTCGGCCAGATTGGGATTGCTTATTTCTTTACTTCATTAATCGTAATTTTTTCCAAATCATTTAAAACAACCATGTTCTGGTTGGCTGGTATCTTGTTTGGAGTTGCATTTTTACAACTCTTTGTTCCTGTGCCCGGCATCGGAGCCGGTATACTGACCCCTGAAGGTTGTATGAACGGATATCTTGACCGTCTTTTATTGCCCGGAAGACTAGCCTATAATTCTGATGGGTTAACAACCACGGGAATGGGGATTTTCGATGCATTGGGTTTATTGTGCATTGTTTCAGCAATAGGAATTACCATGATGGGGACCATTGCCGGCAATATTCTTCAGGACAAGCGTTATTCGGATTATAAAAAAACAGGGATGCTTGTATTTATCGGAGTCACTTTAATTGTTGTCGCCCTGTCACTCTCCCCTTTTTATCCAATCATAAAAAAATGCTGGACAACTAGTTATAACTTACTTGCAGGGGGAATCAGTTTTATATTGATTGCACTTTTTTATCTGGTCATTGATGTATGGCGATATCAAAAATGGTCTTTTTATTTCAAAGTGATTGGGATGAACTCAATTTTTATCTATTTGGTCAATGGAATTGTTCCCGTTAAAACTATTATCGATTTTTTTATAGGCTGGTTGATCCTACCGATGGGTGCAGCAGGCGGCCTTGTAAGTGCGATTGGGTTTCTTGCAGGAGAATGGCTCTTGCTTTACTTCATGTACAAGAAAAATATCTTTGTCAAAGTATGAACACTTTCTAAACAGCCAAAATACTCAACGAAACTGAAATACAGTTCCCTGGCACCAATTTACATATAATTTTCGAAATATCCGCGATCTCAAACTGCGCGAGGTAAGGCGTCCTGAAATTGTCTACAGGTAAAATCAAAATCTTTTTTCCCCTGATCATTTATGTGGAACCGGAATTGATTCGTAGGATGTACTGAAGGAGTGAAACTGCATTTAGCAATTTCTAGAATGATAAAATTATTTAAACTCTGCCTTAATGGTCCGAATATTATTAGATTTGTGGACGAACAACTCAATTTACTTTGAAGGATATTTTGTTGATAGAAGGTCTCAGCAGGCGAGATAAAGCAATTTTCGATTACATTTTCAACTATTATTATTCATCCCTTTGTGTATTTTCGATGCAATATATCAGGGATCGTGACGCCGTTGAAGATTTAGTGCAGGATTTTTTTGTCTCCATCTGGATGGAAGCAGCCCGTCTGCAAATCAATTCATCTTTGAGATCCTATCTGTTTACCGGAATTAAAAACCGGTGCCTCGATTCAGAAAAACATCGGAAAGTCACCGAGAAATACAAGGCACATCTACTTTTTGCGGCTGAAAATGATGACAATCCGTCTGAACACCCTTTCGCAGAATCGGAATTACGCCAGGCAATTGAAAAAAGCATGTCAAAACTACAACCCCGTTGCCGGGAAATTTTTGAACTGAACCGATTGAAAGGATTATCAAATCAGGATATTGCTGATAAACTGGGAATTTCTAAACGCACAGTAGAGTTGCAAATCAGCAATGCATTAAAAATCCTTAGAAAAGAACTCATTGAATTTCTTCCACTGTGGCTGGTTATCTGGCTGATTGGATGAGAATAATTCGACAATGTGACAA
>JBBSDC010000319.1:0-1955 GCA_038249705.1 Bacteroidales bacterium
AAAAATCTATTTAGCAGCCATTCTTCTAATGAGCTGTATCATGAGTTCAAAGGCACAATTTGTAACATTCGACCCTACGAATCTGGTTCAAAGCATTGTGAATACAACCAATCAAGTGGTTCAAACCTCTACAACAGCCGCGAATATGGTAAAGAATTTCAAGGAAACGGTAAAACTGTATGAACAGGGCAAAAAGTATTATGATGCACTAAACTCAGTCAATAATTTAGTCAAGGATGCCAAAAAAGTACAGCAAACGATCCTGATGGTTGGTGATATTTCGGACATCTATATCAATAACTTTCAAAAAATGCTCAGTGACAAAAACTATACGGTTGAAGAGCTGGGAGCCATTGCTTTTGGTTATGCCAAATTATTGGAGCAAAGCGGTGATCTACTTGCCGAATTAAAAGCAGTAGTCAATGCCAATGGGCTATCCATGACCGACAAGGAACGCATGGATATTATTGATCACACCTACAATTCGGTGAAGAATTACCGGAATCTGGTCAGCTATTACACCAGGAAGAATATTTCGGTAAGTTACCTTCGTTCGCAACGAAACGGAGACTCGGACCGAGTGATGGCCTTGTATGGCAATGCAAACGAAAAATACTGGTAAACCATGTTAGTAGCCATTGAATTCGATAACCTGCACCAGATATTAAAAAGTCTGTATGTAGAGATGATGCCACTCTGTTCCAATATGGCAGGTGTTGCTAAGGGGATAGCCGGTCTGGGTGCTTTGTTTTATGTTTCCTCTCGGGTGTGGCAATCTTTAGCCAGAGCCGAACCAATTGATGTGTATCCGCTGCTGCGCCCTTTTGCCATTGGTTTATGTATTATGTTCTTTCCCATTTTTGTTTTAGGAACTCTCAACGGGGTGTTAAGCCCGATTGTCCGGGGTACGAATCAAATGCTTGAATCGCAAACTTTTGATATGGCAGGTTACCAAAAACAAAAAGACAAACTGGAATATGATGCTATGATGAAGAATCCTGAAAGTGCTTATTTGGTTAGCAATGAAGAGTTCGACAAGCAGCTGGAAGAGTTGGGTTGGAGCTCAACCGATGTAGCCACCATGACGGGAATGTATGTCGATAGAGGAATGTATAATATGAAAAAATCCTTCCGGGATTTCTTTCGTGAATTGCTGGAAATACTGTTTCAAGCGGCCTCACTGGTAATTGATACCATACGCACCTTTTTCTTAATCGTTTTGGCCATACTCGGACCCATAGCTTTTGCCATAAGTGTTTGGGATGGCTTTCAATCTACCATGACCCAATGGATCACTCGCTATGTGAGTGTCTATCTCTGGCTACCGGTTTCTGATTTGTTCAGTACCATTCTTGCCAAGATACAAGTATTGATGTTGCAAAATGATATTTCTGAATTGCAAAACAACCCGAACTATTCTATCGATGCTTCTAACGGCGTATATATCATTTTTATGATTATCGGCATTATCGGCTACTTTACTATCCCAACCGTGGCAGGTTGGATTATTCAGGCAGGCGGCATGGGAAATTATGGTAAGAATGTCAGTAGCACGGCAGGTAAAACAGGTTCGGTTGCTGGTGGAGTAGTTGGAGCAGCAACAGGTAATGTAACTGGTCGCCTTCTTCATAAATAACATATTATTGAATTGCTAAAAACAAAAACATAACAAACATAAAAATAGAACAAATGGAATTTAAATCATTAAAAAATATTGAAACGAGTTTTAAACAGATCAGACTCTTCAGCATTATCTTTCTCTGCTTGTGTGCTGTACTTACCGGATATTCGGTGTGGAGTTCATACAACTTTGCAGAAGCTCAACGACAGAAAATATATGTGTTGGACGAAGGAAAATCCCTGATGCTGGCACTCTCGCAAGACCTATCACAAAACCGACCGGTTGAAGCCCGGGAACATGTAAAACGGTTTCATGAACTTTTCTTTACCCTTTC
>JBBSDC010000320.1:0-1872 GCA_038249705.1 Bacteroidales bacterium
TGTTTGAAATTCATATCTTGCAACGTCGCCTTCCTTATCCTGAAGGTACTTCATTTTAGATTGGGGAACACATGAAGCCATAGCAATACCAATGACTGCCAGACAAATCATTTTAAATAAAAGTACTTTATTTTTCATAAGTGCATCATTAATTCAAGTATGAAGTATATCCTAAATCGGCAAAGATATGATAAATAGAAAATATTTATCAGTCAGAACTGTTTTATTTCAGATATCAGTTTCATTTATTCGAAAACCAGTTTCGTAGTTTTGTACTGAAATCTATTCGTGCCGGGTTGTTTAAATTACTGCTGTACTCTACAAAAATGTCCGGATTATTTTAAAAAACCCAGTTGTAAGTTGCAAAATATTCAGTAAAGTTTTCCAAAGCCGGCACTTGTAATGAGGTTGATCAAGTACTTCACCTGAAAGTGAATTTCGTGAAAAGCCTTACTCGCAATCTTACATTACAGTCCTTATTTTAGTAGTTCGCCTCGCAGCGTTGCTGCTGTGCACGAAAGTATTTTTACTTTTACATAATCACCCGGATTAAAAGCTTCACGAGGAAAAACCACCACTTTATTCTGACTTGTACGGCCAAAAAGCTGTTGTTCCGATCGTTTCGAAACACCTTCGGCCAGCACTTCAAATTCTTTGCCAATATCACGTTTGTTGCTTTTCAACGAAAGCTCCTGCTGTAAAGCAATTATTTCGTCGAGCCGGCGACTTTTAACGTCTTCCGGCACATCGTCAGGGAATTTTTTAGCTGCAAATGTATTCGGCCTTTCGGAGTATTTGAACATATACGCATAATCATATCCCACTTCACGCATCACCGAAATGGTTTCCTGGTGGTCATCTTCCGTTTCGGAACAAAAACCGGCTATAATATCAGTGGTAATGGCACAACCCGGCACAATTCGTTTAATGGCGGCGATACGACCCATATACCATTCGCGGGTATAGCTGCGTTTCATCATGCCTAACATGCGGGTACTGCCCGATTGAACCGGAAGATGAATGGATTTGCAGATATTGTCGCGTGAAGCAATTACTTCCAACAGATCATCGGAAATATCCTTGGGGTGCGAAGTTGCAAACCGAACCCGTAACAATGGATTTATAACAGCTACATCCTCGAGCAATGCAGGAAATTCAATTGGAATTCCGTTATCTTCCCAGTGGTAGGAGTTTACATTTTGCCCCAGCAAAGTTACTTCGCGAAATCCCTGTTCGAAAAGTTCGCGGGCTTCTTTAATAATCGTTTGTGGATTACGGCTGCGCTCCTTACCGCGGGTGTATGGGACAACACAATAAGAGCAAAAGTTTTCGCAGCCACGCATAATGCTGATAAAAGCAGTAACTCCACTCCCATTGGTACGAACGGGGTTAATATCTGCGTATGTTTCGTCAGCGGAAAGCAAAACATTAATGGCCTTCTGTCCGCTTTCGACTTGCTCCAGCAATTGTGGCAACTGCCGGTAACCATCAGGTCCGACTATAAGATCAATATGGCGCTCCTCTTCCAGCAGTTTATCTTTCAACCGCTCAGCCATGCACCCTAATAAGCCGATTATAAGTCCGGGATGTTTGCGTTTAAGTGCGTGAAGTTCGTTGAGCCGGTTTCGAACACGCTGCTCGGCATTATCGCGTATCGAGCAGGTATTCAGTAGAATAAGATCAGCTTCTTTTATCTCAGTAGTTGATTCGTAATTCTGTGTTGCTAATATCGAGGCTACTATTTCGCTGTCCGAAAAATTCATCTGGCATCCGTAGGTCTCAATATATGCTTTCTTTTTAATTTCCACTATTCAATCAGGTATTATAAATAATTTCTGCTTTTTTTCAATTTACAAAATTACAATAAAATAA
>JBBSDC010000321.1:0-1870 GCA_038249705.1 Bacteroidales bacterium
GTATTTTTGCGTTTGGCGAAAATGTGCTTTTAACCCGCTCGCAAACCAAACCGATGATTGGATTGCCATTTATCGACCTCTGCCGCATGCCTCCGATTATTCCGGTAAGGTATGACGATGGCACTTATGGCATCGGAAGCACCATGTATCAGACCTATGGTACAAATCCTATAGGCTTGCAGGAAACACGTGATTTTATACAAAATGGAAATAATATACTGGGTAATGTTTTTGCCGAAGTGGAACTAATTAAAGATCTGAAATTCAAATCGAATCTAGGTGTCGAATATAATTCATGGAACGACAGGGAAAAAACAACGTTCGACCAGATACGCTACCTCGAAGTGTCGAATTATACCAACCAGGTTACCGAACGAAGAGGAGATTTTACTACCTTGATTTTTGAAAACACACTCACCTATAAAAAGGCAATCGGCAAACACTCTTTTGATGCACTTGCAGGTTACACCGCACAGCAAACCAATTGGAAACAGATGACTTCGACCGTTCACGATCTTGTTCCGGGTTTCTGGGTATTGAGTGCAGGCAGTAAGGACATGGTAATGAGCGGAACCGATTCTGAGAATTCCATGTTGTCGATGCTTGGCCGGGTAAATTATGCTTATGATGATAAGTATCTTGTGCAGGGCAATATTCGCCGCGATGGTTCTTCCCGGTTCGGTGAGAATTACCGTTATGGTATTTTCCCTTCAGCTTCGTTGGGATGGCGTATCAGCCAGGAGAATTTCTTCGGAAATGCTAAGAATTATATCAACGACCTGAAACTGCGAGCCAGTTACGGAACCATCGGCGACCAGCAGGCTATCGGCGATTATGATTATGCTACCTATATTACGGTGGGTGAAGGTGGCATTTTTGGCCCCGACCAGGTGCTCAATGTGGGTTCAATACAGAAAGGCCGATCGAATCCGAATCTGCGCTGGGAATCGAAAACAACACTGAACCTTGGTTTGGATTTTGCAGCTCTCGGTAGCAAACTTTACGGTTCAGTGGAGTATTTTTCGGCCGACTCAAAAGATATCCTGGTCAAACTACCTGTTTCGTGGACCGACGGAAGTGATATTACCCCCTGGACAAATTACGGAAAAGTAAACAACAAAGGGGTCGAAGTTTCATTGGGATTCAGGGAACAATCCAACGCTTTCAAATATAATGTATCAGTAAACATGACTAGCCTGAAAAACACCGTTCAGCAACTGGGACAAAGTTATCGTGAAGGCGGTATCAACGGAGTCAATCATTCGGAGGAAGGCCGTTCGGTGGGTGATTTTTATGTGGTTCGTACCGATGGAATTTTCCAGAACTGGGACCAAATTTATGCACATAGCAAAATAAACATCAATTCAACAACAGGCGACACGGTTGCAAATATGATTCAGCCCAATGCCAAACCCGGTGATATAAGGTATAAAGACATCAACAACGATGGTAAAATTGATAAAAACGACCGTGAATATGTCGGCAGTCCTTTCCCCCGCTTCGAACTTGGCCTGCAGTTTTCATGTGATTACAAAAACTTCGATTTGTCGCTGTTTATCACCGGGGTGTTTGGCAATATGATCTACAACAATACAAAATTCTGGCTCGAACGCATGGACGAAACATCCAATCTGCCAGCAAACCTGGTTCCCTGGACTCCGGAAAATCAATCTACAACCACACCACGCGCAGTAATGGGTCCTAATGACAACACATTAGCTTACTCGGATCGTTGGATGGAAAAAGGCGACTATGTGAGGATTAAAAACCTGCAAATCGGGTATAATATTCCGAAGACTATTTTAAAATCCAAAGTAGTCGAAAGCTTTCGCTTTTTTGCCGGTGTTCAGAACTTATTAACCATAACCCA
>JBBSDC010000322.1:0-1863 GCA_038249705.1 Bacteroidales bacterium
ACCAGCGGAGTTATTGAGGCTTTATTTTCGTCCTTCTTTTCTTTTGTCAAACTGTCGAGATAAGATTCAATCATTTTCGACAAGCTGATTTCGTGACTTCCGGCGTAAAGTTTAGCTCTCTTGATGACATTGTCATTTAATCTTAATGTTAATTTTGTTTCCATTGCCAAATCTATTTTCCGTGCAAATATACAATATTTGTACGGCAATTACAAATCCTATACTGTTTCAGGCATATAAAAGGCCCAAATCCCAAGAACCAAATCTCAAGAATCAAGACCTCCTCTTAAACCCCGCTTGGATTTTGGAGCTTTGAATTTGGGATTTAATGAATGAGGTAATTGGTTCCGCTTGTAGTATAAATCCGGAATCACAGATTGAGAAACCTATTTTCTTTATTCTGTTTTTCTTTTTTCTAAACCTTCCAATTAATAAGGGCCATCATGTAAATTACAGCAACTTTTTCATTTTTCATTTAGTGTTATATGTTATTCATTATCAATTCTTAATGATAAACACTGAACATATAATGAATAATATTTAAGTTTTCATTCAGGGATAAACACAAAGGCCATCATGTAAGTATCAGCAACTTTTTCATTTTTCATTTAGTGCTATATGTTATTCATTATCATCGTTTAATGATTAACACTGAACACCTAATGAATAATATTTAAGTTTTCATTAAGGTATAAACACAAAGGGCCGTCATAAAAATGACAGCCCTTTTTTAATTCTATAAAAACCGATCTTTTAATACCGGTAATGGTCAGCTTTGTACGGTCCTTCAACCGGTGTTGAAATATATGCCGACTGCTCAGATGTGAGTTTGGTAAGCTTTACGCCAATATGTTCGAGGTGAAGACGGGCAACTTCTTCGTCTAAATATTTCGGAAGGCGGTAAACGCCAACTTCATAATTATTTTTCCACAAATCGAGCTGAGCCAGCGTCTGGTTTGAGAATGAATTACTCATTACAAACGAAGGATGTCCGGTAGCGCAACCCAGGTTCACCAGGCGGCCTTCGGCAAGCATGAAAATGGCGTGTCCGTCGGGGAAAAGATATTTATCAACCTGTGGTTTAATCTCAATTTTCTGTACACCAGCCATAACGTTTAGTTTATCCACCTGGATTTCGTTGTCGAAATGGCCGATATTACAAACGATAGCCTGGTCTTTCATTTTCATCATATGCTCCACGGTGATCACATCGCGGTTACCGGTTGTGGTAACAAAAATATTTGCTTCGGGAAGGGCATCTTCAACGGTGGTAATTTCGAAACCTTCCATAGCAGCCTGAAGCGCACAAATAGGATCAATTTCGGTAACGATAACACGGGCTCCGTAAGCGCGCATTGATTTTGCGCTTCCTTTGCCTACATCGCCATAACCGCAAACTACAACTACTTTGCCGGCGAGCATAACATCGGTGGCACGCTTAATACCATCAGCCAGCGATTCGCGGCAACCGTAGAGGTTATCGAATTTCGATTTGGTAACTGAATCGTTTACGTTAATAGCAGGAATCAGCAATTCGCCTTTTTCCATCATCTGGTACAAACGGTGAACGCCGGTAGTGGTTTCTTCCGAAACGCCTTTCCAGTCCTTCACAACGCCATGCCATTTTGTTGGGGTTTCCACGTAGCATTCGCGAAGAATTTTGATGATGCTTTCTTCTTCAATACTCGAAGCAGCAACTTCCAGCAGGCTTGCATCTTTTTCGACTGCAAATCCTTTGTGAATAAGCAAAGTTGCATCACCACCATCGTCAACAATCAGATGAGGGCCTTTGCCTCCATCGAAAGTAAGCGCCATATAGGTACACCACCAATATTCGTCGAGGGATTCGCCTTTCCAGGCAAA
>JBBSDC010000323.1:0-1845 GCA_038249705.1 Bacteroidales bacterium
ACTCCCGACTGCCTTGCAAAAGAAAACCGAGGGAAAAACCACCTTCCATATCCTTCATTCCATGAGTTGGCCTATCTGCATCCAAATCGATTTACTCCCGATCCAACGGTGCTGAGTGAAGCCGGTATCAAAGCTGGGGAGCCTTTTTTTATTCTGAGATTTAATGCCTTCAAAGCTCATCATGATTCGGATGCAACGGGGCTAAATCCTGTGCAAAAGCAGAAACTGATCACTCTTCTGAACGAATACGGTAAAGTATTTATCACTACCGAAAAACAAATTGAACCTGAATTTGAATCGTACAGGTTACCGGTTTCGCCCGAAAAAATCCATTCGTTACTGTATTATGCCACCTTATTTGCGGGCGATAGCCAGACTATGACTACGGAGGCTGCATTGCTTGGAACACCTGCATTTAAATGCAACAGTTTTGCAGGTAAACTCTCCATACCTAATGAAATAGAGTATAAGTACCAGTTATGCTTTTCATATCTGCCTCAGGACTTCGACACTATGCTGCTGAATATCAAAAATCATCTGGATATGCCCGGGTTAAAGAAAGTTTTTGCTGAAAGGCGCAAGCTTATGCTTCAGGATAAAATTGACCTCACTGCCTTTTTGGTGAATCTTGTAGATGAATATCCTGATTCGGTTGCCAAGGTACGCGACAAAAATGGTTTTGAAAAATTTGCATAATATCAGTTTCGTTTGAAAATACTGTTTGTAGAGAATTTTGCTCATCCCGATATATTTCAAAGTTGGGAACGCTTCGTCGAAACTCATCCGGCCGGTACAATATTCCAAACACCACACTATTTTCAACTTTTCGCCGATCAAAAAAAATTTAAGCCGGTAGCAGTTTTATTAAGAGATGAAGATCAGAATATAACCGGAGTTTTATCAGGAATTATTCAATACCAGGTAAAGTGGCCATTTAAAAGCATGACATCAAGGTGCATAGTAATAGGCGGCCCGCTGCTGAAGGACAATAATCCGGGTTTATTGAGTATAATACTGGAGGAATTCGACAAGTTTGTCAGTAAAAAGACAGTTTACACCCAGTTCAGGAATCTTTTCGACATCAGTTTCGGAAAAAGTATTTTTGCCGGATTAAATTATACCTTTGAAGATCATTTGAATATTCTTGTGGATATCTCAAAACCTGAAACGGCCTTGTGGAAAGAGGTGCATAAACAAAAACGTTATGAGATCAGAAGAGCGGCCAGAGAGAATTTGATTTTTAAGCCTATTACTTCCATCCAAGACCTGGCCACAAGTTATCAACTTTTAAAAACCATCTATAACCGGATAAAACTTCCTGTTTTCCCCTTTCGCGTATTTCAAAACGCATTTGATTTGCTTACGCCCAAAAGTCTGGCAGTTTTCTGGGGAGCATACCTGAAGGACGAACTGGTTGGAACCATGTACACCTTTTGTTATAAAGGCCGTATTTATGATTATTTTGCCGGTAGCAACAGCGATCACAATTACAAATTCCCCAACAGCCTGATTCCCTGGCAGGTAATGATGTGGGGAAAAAACAACGGGATGACACTTTTCGACTGGGGAGGTGCCGGAAAACCGGGAGTACCATACGGAGTTAGGGATTACAAAGAGAAATTCGGCGGACAGCTTGTTAATTTTGGCAGATTCGAAAAGATACATAAACCCTTTTTATTTCAGATTGCAAAAGCTACTTTCAAGACCTGGCAGTATGTTAAACCACGATAAACTTCTGCACTTAAACCTCAATCGTTACACTAAAGTCCCAAGTCCCAACATCCAAATTCCTATCCTGGACATCCCGATAGCTATCGGAACAGAACCAAAAATATTTCCCACAAA
>JBBSDC010000324.1:0-1819 GCA_038249705.1 Bacteroidales bacterium
TACTGCGAACAAACCCAGAGCAAAAATTCCCAGAGGATGCATACTGATAGATTCAGCTACTTTCCCATGAAGCAATAAAACCATAGATCTTCCCAATCCACAACCGGGGCAATGTTCAAATCCAGCCAGGCTCAAAGGGCAAATCGTAAAATGATTGTCAAATCGTACCGGTGATGCTGCAAAATAGATAATGACAGCAATCCATATAAAAGCCTCGAGGTTATAAACCAGGAATTTCGTTGCTTTTTGTAAATCTGTTGTCATTTTTGATTTCTTTCAGGTGGTATTATGACGCCGACAGAATGAAAAGGTTACAGATTTCGGGTATAGATCAGATGAATGGGAGTATATAGTTAAAGCCTTTTATTTTATCGGGCGTAATACTTATACAAATATATCGAATTCTCTGTAATATTATTCATTGTGATGAGAAGGATTCTGTTTTGATGACTAATCTGGAACCTATAGTTGTTTTAAATCAGTATTGTTTATTTCAAACATTTCATGTACGTTTGACGAAATAATTAATCGTTATGAAAATACTGATTATCAATATAAAAGAGTTGGTTGGCATTAATGAAACGAATCGGCCTTTCGTGAGTGGAGCTGCTATGGGAAAACTTGATACCCTGAAAAATGCTTTTCTTTTTATCGAAAAAGGACTGATTCTTGAATTTGGCAGTATGGAAAATCTTTTTATACCTGACGACTGGGCTAAAAAAGGTATTAAGGTGATTGATGCCACAGGGAAACTGGTTTTCCCGTCTTTCTGCGATTCACACACACATCTTGTATATTCAGGAAGCCGCGAAAAAGAATATGTAGATAAAATCAAAGGATTATCCTACGAGGAAATTGCAAAACGCGGTGGTGGAATCCTGAATTCAGCAAAACGCTTACACGATGCTTCCGAAACAGAGCTTATTGGTGAAGCCCTCGAACGACTGGAAGAAATAACCTGGCTGGGAACCGGAGCCGTTGAAATTAAGAGCGGTTACGGACTTAATACCGAAGATGAACTTAAGATGCTGCGGGTAATCAGGGATTTAAAGCGTTTATCGCCACTCACCATTAAATCAACTTTTCTGGGTGCTCATGCCATCCCAATGGAATATCGCGGAAAGCAGAATGAATATGTTGATATGGTAATTAATGAAATGATTCCACAGGTTGCTGCCGAAGAACTTGCCGATTATATTGATGTTTTTTGCGACAAGGGATTCTTTACTGTTGAAGATACTGAGCGGATTTTGATGGCTGGAATGAAATACGGTCTTAAGCCTAAAATCCATGCCAATGAACTGGATTATTCTGGTGGCACACAGGTTGGTGTAAAATATGGTGCCTTATCAGTTGATCACCTTGAATTTACCGGCGATGCTGAAATAGAAGTACTCAAAAATTCGGAAACTATGCCAACAATCTTACCCGGAGCTGCATTTTTTCTAAATATGGTTCATGCACCGGCGCGTAAAATGATTGATGCAGGATTACCAATTGCGTTGGCAAGCGATTTTAATCCGGGATCATCGCCTTCAGGGAATATGCAGCTGGTACTTTCAATGGGATGCATCATGTTTAGAATGACACCTGAGGAAGCAATCAATGCCACAACCCTGAATTCGGCTTATGCAATGGGTGTTAACAACGAACTGGGCAGCATTACAATAGGGAAAAAGGCTAACGTTTTTATAACAAAACCAATTTCGGGTATCGAATTTATGCCTTATTCCTATGGCAGCAATAAAGTGGATATGGTGATATTGAATGGCAAAGTTCTATAATTCGTACTATGCACGCCTTAACTGTTTCCTGTTAA
>JBBSDC010000325.1:0-1760 GCA_038249705.1 Bacteroidales bacterium
ATAATTTAAATAAATTTAACGCTGTGAAAATACGTTATGAAAAATGTATATAAAGGGTTAAAAGATGTAATTTTCCCGCACTATATGCCTGTTTGGACAGAACTAAAGGTGTAGAAGGTGTCCTCCAAAAGGAGGAGAAGATTAAATTTTTACAGCCCATTTTTTTTCGAAATTTCGTTTGAGAAATAGTTTTCGCCGTTCATCACACAATGAATAGCCTTTTCAAGTTCATTGATGCCACTTGATTTAAGAATAAATCCTTTAACTCCCAGCTTGGTCATTTTATGATAATATTCGTCTTCTCCAAACATGGTATAGGCAATAATCTTTATGTCAGGTATTAGTGCAATCGCTTTTTGAGTCGCTTCCATCCCATTCATATGCGGCATGTCGATATCTAAGATCACCAGGTCGGGTTTGAGCTCACCAAGGAGTTCGATAAACTCCAGGCCATTTGATGCTTCGCCTATGACCGTGGCAATGTTCTCAATTGTAATAATTGATTTTAAACCTTTGCGAAAGACCAGGTGGTCATCGACTAAAATAATGTGCGGTTTTGTTGAGCGATTAAACTGCATAGTTTACCTGAATTTAAGCGCTAAAGTACCGGATGTGGAAAAGATTGGTAAGCGTTAAAAGGGGTAAACTTTTCGGATATAGGTGTATTTTGGGTAGGTATAAAGGAGTAAGTTTAATCAGACAAAAGGAGTAGGTGATTGAAGTGAGTGGTTCAATGGTTATAAGGGCCGAATAAGTTTGATAATTTGAAAATGTAAATAGTGGCGTTCCGGTAACTCATTTTTCATCCTTCACTTTCATTAAAATTCTACGATTTTATTCTTTACGGCATAAAGTATCAATCCCGGGGTGTTTTTAGACCGTGTTTTTTCAAGTAGGTTCGAACGGTGGCTTTTAACAGTTGTTGGACTGATAAAGAGTTTTTGTGCCATTTCTTCATTGGTCAATCCAAGGCAAATCAACTCCAGAACTTCCTTTTCTCTCTTCGTGAGACCAGCTGGCCCGCAGCAATAGAAAATGTATATTTGTATCAATGAAAAAACCCTCATAGGTCAATCATTCACCCCCTATGGTAAAAAATAGAAAAAATGAGAGAACAACATACTGAAAACAAGCACTTTGTGGCTTGTCCCTTTCAGTTCTTGCCCTATAAAATTAGCCGGAAAAATTTATTTTCCAGCATATCGTAACTATTTAATTTTCAACAATACTATTTTTGAGTTGAATCGCTGATAATTTCAGGCTACTATTACCTATTTGGCCAAAAATGAGTATGAAGGTCTGAAATTACATGTTAATTTCAGACCTTCATTTCTAATTTATATTCCTTACTCCATGATTACCAATTTAAAGCGCTGCAATTTGCCGGTATCTTTCACCGACAGAAAGTATACGCCCATTTTTATATTCGTGGTAGGGATCACATTCAGACTTCCTTCCGATAGTTTTTCAACCAGTACAACTCTTCCCTGGATATCGTAAAGTGTCGCCACTGCAGTATTACTGACCTCCCCGACTATCCTGATTTCAATATGGCGGATCGCGTAGGCATTCAACACTTTTTCGTTGTTAAATGAATTAATGTTTGAGCCACCTGATATCGTATTTAGCCCGCCAATATTCGCTGATTTCAAAGGATCTGTCAGATTCAGGGTTCTGACTGTACCATCACCGCATGCATTATGCCCTCTTACACTTAAAGTACCGGCAGTAGCATCGGCTGCAAAATCGAGCGTCACCGC
>JBBSDC010000326.1:0-1744 GCA_038249705.1 Bacteroidales bacterium
AAGATTATACAGATACTCGGCTTACTTTACATTTTTCCTATCGGTATGGACGAACTCTGTTTTAATTTCATCGTCGGTGACCTTCACCTTTACAAAGCCATCGTCAAAATTATCAATAGGCCTGCTGTTGGAAGTGCTTCCACCGGAAATATATTGTTTTCCATTTATCAGCAGGTTCATATAAACATGGTTATGCCCTTGCAGTACCAGCTTTAAGTTATATCTGTCAAATAGTGCCAATACTTCTTTTGAATTTTTCGAGCGCAAGGGATAGATTGAAACAGCATCGGCCAAAGGTTTGGGATTAATCAACGGGGTATGTATAGCAATGCATAATGGCATCAGGGTATCGGTCAACGCTAATTCCTGTTTTATCCATTCCTGTTGCAGTGAGTCAACCGCTTCCGAATATCCCCTGGATTTTTCGTTTATCAAAATTCCATCAAGCAGGAAAAACTTCCATCCTGAATAAATAAATGTTTTATAAGTCTCGCCGTATCTTTCCCTGTACATTGCTTTTCCCCAGAGAGGATGAGATATTGCCATCCCGCTTTCTGCCAAAACTCCAACAATTTCGTGATTTCCCATGGTATAATAGACGGGCATTTTCAGCTTTCGAAACTTTGTATCCATCAAATCAAACAGCACTTTTGCCTTTTTCTCATTTACGTTTTTGGCAGTATAGATCATGTCACCTCCTGCTATCACAAAATTTGGATTGAGTTCGTTTATTTGTTTAGTAACTCTGTCGAAAGTTGCTTCAACTGCAGAATCGGGACGCAAATGGGCATCGGGTAAAAAGACAAATGAAAAATCTTTTTGACCAAATAGAAATCCAATTTGAAGAATAAAAATCAGTAGTAATAATAACTTTTTCATCCGTATAAAATTTTGATTTTAAAGGTCGGATACTAAATAGTTACTTTTTCAAGCCACTATTTAGAAGCCTGGTCAACAAACACAGGCTGGGTCCAAGCCATTTTTCCATTGGCATTGATAATTTTTACCCTCACATAATGCTCATTTCCCTGAATCTTATAAGTTGTTTTGCTACCGGGGAAAGTTTTAAGAACTGTTCCGTTCTTTCCTATAAACATAATTGTATTCCCATTTTGCGAGTCTACAGAAATAGTGTTTTTCGTTACCTGATAGTCATTCAGGATAACGCCTGTTGTTGCATAGAAGTTCCCTTTACTAATGTTCTCCAAAATGTCTGTCTTGGTCAATTTGGGTGATTTGACCATGATCCATCCTCTGCCAACATTTGCTTTTTTGTAATGATTATCATCAGAAGCAACAGCATATATTATCCGTCCATTTGGAGCAGATAAAACGCTATCCCAGAGCAATTCTGTTGCAGGAGTATCTTCAGGTCTATTCCCATTAAAAACTTCCAGATGGTTCAACCCCTTTGTCGCAAGAAAAATAGTTGCATTTATTCCAGGATCCTGAGGATGATTAAGAATTGCTACTCCACCGGCGGCTAAAGTCTTATTGACACCTTCCTTCAATGATTTCTCATCCCCAATGTAACGATCAATGCCCAAAGCTGTTTGGTGCCTTTTTTTACTTAACTCCAGCCCACATAGCATTATAAAATCAGGAGTATCAGTAGCCTCATCATGACAGAATACCTTCTTCGTTGCCACATGATCATTATGTTCTGACAGTAAAAGAAAATCGTAGCCAGCATCCTTATACCATTTGGCGATCATTGGCACATCATTATTATCGTTTTCGTCCG
>JBBSDC010000327.1:0-1623 GCA_038249705.1 Bacteroidales bacterium
GCCCCGCGATGCTCATTCAGGATTGTATTTGGGGAAATTTACAGAAGAGCCGGATGTGGCACCTCAGCCTGCTATATCCCGTTCAGGTATTGAACTTACCGCATCGCCTGTATTTGCCGGAAACATTCAGTGGTATTTAAACGGAGTTACTATCCCCGGTGCAACAAATCAAAGCTATACGGCAGCCGAAAACGGAGATTATACAGTTTCTTATTCCTTTATTCCTTCGTGTGTGTCCACATCAATAAAAACAAGTATTTTGTCAGTTGGTTTGTCCGAAAATAAAATCAATCGGTTTGCAGTTTTCCCTAATCCTTTTATAAGTGATATTACTGTTGATCTGAAAGATCTTGCAGGGCCGACAACCGTCGCAGTTTTTGATTACAGCGGGCGCAAATTAGTTGAAAATGAGATTTCAAATGCCTCACATAAACTGGATTTAGGATTTTTAAACGATGGTGTTTACATCTTACAATTCCGGAATGCGGGAGGAGTTTTTACAAAACGAATTGTAAAACAGAAACAATAGTATACTTTTCCTGAAAAATAGAAGGCTGTCAGAATCACATGACAGCCTTTGTTTTTTTATACTATTTTTCTCTAAATATCGCCACCTTCATCTCTCCCCCCGATTTAACATATCCCCTGAACATTCCTGTTGTATTGAAAGGCATGGCAAAATTACCATTTTTATCCACAGCAATTATTCCTCCGTCGCCGCCCTGCTTTTTCAGTTTTACCATAATCACTTCATTAGCAGCATCCTTAAGAGATAATCCTTTGTATTTCATCAAGGCTGAAATATCGTAAGCAACTACATTCCGGATAAAAAACTCACCATGACCCGTGGCTGAAACAGCGCAAGTATTATTATCAGCATAGGTTCCAGCACCAATGATAGGTGCATCACCGATACGCCCGTATTTTTTGAGCGTCATTCCCCCGGTTGAAGTTGCTGCTGCAAGATTTCCGAATTTGTCGAGAGCTACACAACCCACTGTTCCGTGTTTTTTATCCAGGGCGTCCATTGAATCAGCATTGGCTTTCGCTTTTAAATAACCATCCCAGCGGGACTGGGTGAAAAAATAATCAGGCGAAACTATTTCCAAACCCTGTTCAGCGGCAAATGTTTCGGCTCCTTTACCTGTGAGCAATACATGTTCAGATTTCTCCATCACTGCCCTGGCAGTGCTTATCGGATTACGGATCGTAGTAACCCCGGCAACGGCTCCTGCCTTACCGGTCTTTCCATCCATAATGGCTGCATCCATTTCGTTTTTTCCTTCAGCATTGAAAACGGCACCTTTGCCGGCATTAAAAAGCGGGCAATCTTCCATCATCCGCACACAGGATTCAACGGCATCGAGACTTGTTCCGCCGGCTTTCAGAATGGAATCGCCGTGCCTGAGAACCTCGGTAAGTTTGGCTTCGAACTGGGAAGCCTTTTCTGCTGACAGATTAGCCGGAGTAATATTACCAGCTCCTCCATGAATAACCAGGGTGTAAGAGCCTGAAGTCTGAGAACTTGCTGTAAAATTGAGTGACAGCAAGAAGATGAAAAAGAGAGAGATTGTTGCTTTCATTTTGAAACTGATTTTTATAAATTTATTTGAAAATTCCAAC
>JBBSDC010000328.1:0-1595 GCA_038249705.1 Bacteroidales bacterium
AAGTGCCGTTTTTAGACCATAATGATTTAAAGTTTCGGGCATCAGGTTGTGTGCCACGCGCCGCAATTCGCTGATGGAAGTATCGAGCAATTTTATTGCATGATCAAAAGCCTGTGCATTTTCGCTGGTAATTATTGAATTTCCTTTCATAGCCGATAAATTTATTTTAACACCCGATAGCAATCCGCCCAGGCCGTCGTGCAGGTCGCGGGCCATGCGAGAGCGTTCGGATTCCTCTCCTTTTAGTACTGATTTGGTGGCAACAAGCTGACGTTCTTTTTCCAGTTCGGCAAGTTGTTTTTCTTTAACCAGAAGTTGTTGCTCGATGATGATTTTATTTTTACGCACATTGTTATAAATGGAAAATCCCAATACTGCCAGTACAATAAAAAGTCCCAGCAATGAGTATATAAGGATATTACGTTCTTTTTTTTCGGCCGAAAGCTTTAGTATTTCTTTCTGCTTTTTTTCGGTCTCGTACTTCACCTGCATATCCATAAGAGCTTGTTGAAACTCTTTATTGGATTGAATATTAAATACCTGCCGGTACCTGTCAAAGTAATACAACGCATTTTTGGTATCGCCTAAGTGAATGCCAGCCCGCACCACATTGGCAGCCAGATTACTGAAAATATTTATGTCTGTTGTATCAGTGGCAATTGCTTTTAGTGCAGTTTCTTCGCATTCGCGGTAACGCCCCTGGTGAAAGTAAATGTTGGATAAAGTATTAAGCATAGCAGCTAGATCTGCCGGAAATTCAAGTTCTTCGGCCAGTTTTAAACCTTTGCTGGCATACTCTTCGGCTTTCTTATAATCTTTAAAATGTTCGTAATAAACCCATGCAATACCTTGTATAGCGATGGCTTCTTCCTGTTTGTTTCCGATTTTATGACTGATATCTGCAGCTTTCAAAGCAAAATCCAACGCTTTAGTATAGTCCTTGCGGTGAATATAAATACGGTTTAATCCATCAAATGCCTGCGCCAATCCTGCCTGGTCGTTCAGTTCTTCGCTGAGTTTCTTTGATTGCAGGAAATATTTTTCCGCTTCATCAAAGTTTTGCATAGCGTTATTTAGCGAACCAATATTTCCTAATATTACTCTAACGCGGTCTTTTCTTCCTTCTTTTTCAAATATGGGTAACGCTTTCAGATAATAACTCAAAGCCTTGGGGTATTCGCCGGTTACATTATACAAATTAGCCATGGCTCCAAAAACCTGTGCTTTTAAAAGGTTGTTGTTTGCTTTTCCGGCCAGGCTCAAAGCATGATTAAGATTTATAAGCGCGGTATCATATTTACTTACCACATAATAGGCAACACCAAGGTTGCGATATAGGGTGCCTGTCATTACAAGGTCGTTAGTTTTTTCGGCAAGTTTGATTCCCTGAAGCGCGAATTTTTTCGATTTATCAAAATCGGATGAAAGGTATCCCCAGCTTAAATTATCGTAAAGCTTCAGCTTTTCTGAATTTGATAAAGTTTTTGAACTGAGGGTTTTTTCGAGCGAATCGAGATTAGTGCCTGATGCAGCTCTTGCCGAAAATACCAGCAGGATTGCAATCAAAGTTAAATGAAGTAGTGGTCTTTTTTTAG
>JBBSDC010000329.1:0-1578 GCA_038249705.1 Bacteroidales bacterium
TAGCGTAACTTATTGCCCAGGCAAAGGAAGCGAAAATCTAACGCAGGCCGAAATTGAAAGCGTAGGTTTCAACTATGCTGATATTGATGAAGTTACAAGCAAATATAATCCTGAAACTTTGAAAGACGGTTACAACACCATGCCCGATGGCGAAGAAATATTCTATATTTCCAATCCAGCTTTGGGTTTGTGGGCGTTTAAAGAAAGATTTTGTTATTGACCATTTTTTTATTTACTATTTACCATTTTAGGGTTAGTAGTTAGTATTAGCTGGGTAAATAGTAAATGGTAAATGAAAAAATAGTAAATGAAAAAGATAATTATTGACGACAAAATTCCATACATTCGGGGTGCATTTGAGGATGTAGCTGAAGTGGTTTATCTGTCCGGTGCAAAAACTACTGCAGAAATCGCTAAGGATGCAGATGCTATCGTAACTCGCACACGCACTATATGTAACGAAGAGTTGTTGAAAAATTCTGGCGTAAAATTTATTGCAACAGCTACCATTGGTTACGACCACATAGATACTGAATATTGCGATTCTGTGGGTATAAAATGGACTAACGCACCAAGTTGCAATTCAAAATCGGTAGAACAATATATCGCTTCTGCTTTGATGGCTTTAGCCGAAGACAACAAACTTCAACTGGCTGATTTGTGTATAGGCGTAGTAGGTGTAGGTAATGTAGGAAGCAAAGTGGCGAAAGTGTGCGAAATATTAGGAATGAAAGTACTGCTGAACGACCCTCCGCGCCAAAGGGCTGAAGGTTCTCAGAACTTTGTAAGCCTAGAAACAGTTATGGAAGAATCCGACATTATTACGCTCCACGTTCCACTGAATTTGAAGGGTGAAGATGCTACTTTTCATTTGGGCAATGCCCTGTTTTTTTCAAATTTGAAAAGCAGACCCATTCTGATTAATTCTTGTCGTGGCGAAGTAGTTGATACCAAAGCGGTAAAAGATGCTTTGAATAAAGTTCAGCTATCGGGTTTTGTATGCGATTGTTGGGAGAACGAACCGAATATTGATTTGGAATTGTTAGAAATGACTGATATTGCAACGCCTCACATTGCTGGTTATTCGAAAGATGGAAAAGCAAAAGGTACTGAAATGAGCGTTCATGCAATCAGTGATTTTTTTGGACTCGGACTTAACAATTGGCAGGCTTCAGGAGTTGAATCACCGGAGAATCCTATTATCGAAATTGATGGTGAAGAATTAAGCGAACAGGAAATTTTATCAAAAGCAATATTGCATACTTACGATATCAGGGAAGATGATTGCGATTTTAGAACTAACCCTGAGGATTTTGAACAATTGCGAGGCGATTATC
Organism: Bacteroidales bacterium; assembly: GCA_038249705.1. Taxonomy (GTDB): domain Bacteria; phylum Bacteroidota; class Bacteroidia; order Bacteroidales; family UBA4417; genus UBA4417. Next base: position 1,338 of record JBBSDC010000329.1, read on the forward strand.
CAACTCGAAGAGAATTTCCAGCTTTTACCGTCAAGATTAGAAATGTTGAAAGGAAGACAATCGATAAATTGAAAGAATTAGGGTTTAAATGATAGTCCCCTAAATCCCCAAAAGGGGGACTTAAAGATTTCTTTCTTAATTATTTAAACTAAATAAAAAAAAATTAGTATTTACATTAAAATATGCTTTTTAGATAAATATGCTATCTAAAAGTCCCCCTTGGGGGATTTAGGGGGCTGGA
>JBBSDC010000330.1:0-1563 GCA_038249705.1 Bacteroidales bacterium
GTCCCGTTTCGCCAGAATTTAGCATAACATTAGCACATCGCGATAATATACTTTCATAAGAGCCTTTCATATAAATGATGTTGCTTTGGGCTTCAATATCAATATGTAGGGTTGCCATGTATTGATAATGCGATTCGAAAGCAATTGTATCAACTCTGGGATATTTTTGAGACAAATTGTCTTTAGAGAGACCTGATTTTAATGCTGCCGTTATCATTGCACCTTCAGTAGGGTCGCCTTCAATTTTCCATTTATTTTCAACAGAAACCAGATTTGAATCATTGCAAAGCAAGCCGGCTTTTAAACACTCTTGAAGTGGTATCACTGAATTTGCATTAATAATTTGGCCATCATAAAGGAATTCCCCTTGGGGTAAATAACCAACGCCTGTTACTTGAACCAACTTTTCTCCTGCAAAAATTTCTTCGACAGTCATTTGATTTTGGGTAAGTGTGCCTGTTTTATCAGAACATATTACCGAGGTGCTTCCCAATGTTTCAACGGCCGGAAGCTTGCGGATAATGGCGTTTCGTTTCGCCATACGCGAAACACCAATTGCCAGAGTTATTGTAAGCGCTGCCGGCAATCCCTCCGGAATAGCTCCTACGGCAATAGCCACCGCAGCCATAAACATATCAATTGCCGATTCTCCCCGAAGCATACCCACAATAAAGGTTACTAAAGAAAGAAAAAGTATTATATACAGGAGAAGTAAGCTGAAACGTGCTATGTTTTTTGTTAACGGAGTGGCTAATATGTCGGCTGAGGCAATCATCTGGTCGATTTTACCAACCTCGGTATTATTGCTTATTGCAATTACAACGCCGATGCCTGTTCCATAAGTGACCAATGTTGAAGAATAAGCCATATTCGTGCGATCGGCAAGTACTGTTTCGGGCAAAAGGGTTTCTGTATTTTTGATAGCGGGTACCGATTCGCCCGTAAATGCCGATTCGTCTATCTGAAGCTCACGCAATTGAATAAGCCTAAGGTCGGCTGGCACTTTATCGCCCGACTGCAAAACAACTACATCACCAATAGTTAATTCTGATGCAGGGATACGTTGCTTTTTACCATTTCGAATAACTGTTGTTTCGCTGGTCATTGATTTGGCGAGCGACTCAATGGCTTTTATAGCTTTTGATTCCTGAAGAAAACCGATAATGGAATTAACCAAAGCAACACCGAATATAACCCCTGAGTCGACAAATTCTTTTAAAAAAGCGGTGACTATAGCCGCGGCTAATAATATGTACACCAAAGGCTGATTGAATTGCATCAGGAATAAAATAAATGGACTGGTCGTTTTTTTCAGCGTTAGTGTATTACTACCAAATTGCTTCTTTCGCTTACCAACTTCCTCTGATTTTAAACCAAACTCAATGGTTGTATCAATTTTATTGAGAACCTCAGCAGTTGTAAAGTTATGCCAAACCATATCGTTTCTTGTTAACATTCAAATAATCTTCGTTACAACTATTCCTTTGACCATTTTACCATTTTTGACTCAAGCATATTTTAGTTTAAATATATTGCCTAATTGTTCATTTTTTAGGTTTATTA
>JBBSDC010000331.1:0-1540 GCA_038249705.1 Bacteroidales bacterium
AAAACAACGTCCTCCGAAAAATACGGATAAGGTTTCACAGGCTCCTGTGGCCTTACAGGTTTTTGTATTTCAGGCAACTTTCGTGTTAAATTCAATGGAAACGACATCCCTGACTGATTGAAAGTTCCAATGATAGTATCCACCTTGTTAAAAGATCCCTCGTATTGAATACCTGCATTTGTGATTTCAAGTTTCAGAACCGGGTTTTCAAAAGCTGTTACTGTTACAGGTATTCCCTTTGCACCCTGATCAGGACTGTCCATGGTTGAAGTGTATCTGTCACCAGATTTGCTGATATTGAACACAACCCGCAATTTTATTCCTTTCACATCCAGTATTCCGTTCCATTGCCCGCTAATATCCTGCCCAAAAATAGATATTGTAGCCATCATCAAGACCAAAACAAAAGTTATCCTTTTCATGTTATTTAGCGGTTAAAATTTTTATACCGTTACAAATTTAATATGTTTTGCTATTGATAGAGTAAAAAATAGTTTTCAAGTTAACAAATCCTAACTATCAGTTATACATGAATGGTTCCGGAGATTCTGAATCTTATTCAGATTCATTTATCAGTTCATTTAAGTTATCAATTTTAAAAACGAATTATAAATTCATCCGATGAACCATTTTTAGTACCTTTATTAGCTGAAAATTAGTGTCAGAATGTACCTGAACTAAAACGAAAAAATCATACAAAAAATACTATGAAATCTAAATTTATCGTGTTTGGTAAATAGATGCCGGCATTTTTCAGGCTCCTTTTCCCAGCGGTACTTTTGTGATAAAGAAATAAATTATGGACAAACCCCGCAACCTCGTAATGGTCATCTTCGGCGCTTCCGGCGACCTTACATACCGTAAACTCATACCGGCACTCTATGCCTTATATAATCAGCAGATGCTTCCTGAGAAATTCCATGTTGTGGGTGTAGGCCGAACGGAAATTTCGGATGAGGATTTCCGGATAAAGATGACTGATGGTATCCGGAAATTTTCGGAGAATATGCATTTGAACGATAAACAAATTATTGAGTTTATTGAGCATTTATCCTATTTCCCGATGGATCTGAATGCTCCGGACGAATACATAAGGCTTAAAGATGCTTTAAGTAAACTTGATATAAAAGATGACGCCGACAGTAACTACCTGTTTTACTTATCTATGCCGCCAAGTATGTTTGGGATTCTGGCAAGTAATTTAGGGAAGGCTGGTCTTAGCAATCCAACCGATGGTTTCAAGCGTTTGATTGTTGAAAAGCCTTTTGGCTATGACCTGGAATCAGGTCTCAAACTGAACCGTGATCTTCATGAAGCCTTTAACGAAAACCAGATTTACCGTATAGATCATTACCTGGGCAAGGAAACGGTTCAGAACCTGCTGGTGATGCGGTTTGCCAATGGTATTTTCGAGCCTTTGTGGAACAGGAATTATGTACATCATATTGAAATAACTTCGGCTGAAAGCATTGGGGTTGAAAGCCGCGGCGGTTACTACGATAATTCCGGTGCGCTGAGGGATATGCTTCAGAATCATTTG
>JBBSDC010000332.1:0-1521 GCA_038249705.1 Bacteroidales bacterium
CACATTCTCACATTAGCACATTCTCACATTCTCACATTAGCACATTAGCACATTAGCTAATTATCACATTAACACATTACTCCATGCGCAAACAGATAGAAAAAGATATAATCTCCGAAAGAATCGTTCAGGTGATAAAAACTATTTACGATCCAGAGATTCCGGTAAATATTTATGACCTGGGTCTTATCTACACTATTCTGGTGGATGATGATTTTGTAGCCCATGTTACTATGACGCTTACAGCACCCAATTGCCCGGTTGCCGAAAGCCTTCCGATTGAAGTACATGAAACGGTTAAGAATGTCGACGGAGTTACTGATGCAAAAATCACACTCACTTTCGAGCCACCCTGGGACCGGAATATGATCAGCGAGTCGGGAATGCTGGAACTCGGGTTTTTATAATAAAAAATGTATAGTATGTAAATACCGGATTATCAAATAGATGATCCGGTATTTATTTTTTTATAGTTTAGAAAGGATAAAAATATCAAATTTGAATATCCGTTTTTAAGATTTGTTTCTATATTTGCAATAAAGAAAACAAGTACTAATATGCTTAATTAATGAAGACATTCTTTTTACTTACCATCCTGGCTCTGTTTCAGTCGTTAGCAACATTAGCGCAGAACATTGATATCAGTGCTCAGATTCGTCCGAGAGCGGAGTACAAACACGGTTACAAATCTTTGATTGGTAATGATGTGGATCCTGCATTTGCTATATCGCAACGCAGCCGGTTGAATATGAATTTTACTTCGAAAACCTTCAAAACAGTTCTGTCCATTCAGGATGTAAGGATTTGGGGTGATGCTGCTTCTGCAAACAAATCGGATGTGAACGGAACTATGCTTCACCAGGCATGGGGCGAATTATTTCTCAGCGAAAACTTCTCTTTAAAAGCCGGCAGACAAGTTATCACTTATGATGATCAGCGCTTATTCGGTGCCCTCGACTGGGCGCAGCAAGGCCGTAGTCATGATGCATTTTTAGTAAAATATTCGCCGGTAAAAAAGGTAGCTTTGCATTTGGGATTGGCTTACAACCAAAGTGCTGACAAGGATACAGGTAATTTTTACACGGTTAATAATTACAAGGCGTTGCAATATTTCTGGAGTCATTACGAAGGAGAAAAGCTTGGAGTAAGCTTATTGTTTGCTAATAATGGCATGCCTCAAAATACGATTGAAAATGGTAAAACAATTCAGAATACAAGGTACAGTCAAACTTTCGGGCCATATATAACATATAAAACCGGTGGTCTGAAAATAAATGCAGCCGGTTATCTGCAAACAGGTAAAAATGCGAAGAATGTTTCGAAGTCAGCTTATTTTGCCAGTGGCGAAGTAACCTATTCGGCAACAAAGCAATTTAGTGTTGGTGCAGGAGTTCAATTTTTAAGCGGAAACAGCCAAATGAAAGCGGAAACTGAAGATCACGAGTTTTCGACACTATACAGTACCGGCCATAAATTCAACGGATGGATGGATTATTTTTACGCAGGAAGCTCTCATAAGGC